>CAINVV010000188.1 GCA_903854235.1 uncultured Bacteroidia bacterium
CCTGCTGTACCATAGATGTCGAGGTGATCGGGATCCATCCAGGTAATGACTGCCATTTCAGGGAAAAGCCGCAGGAAGGAGCGGTCAAATTCATCCGCTTCTGCGACCATCAGGTTACTGCCGTTGGAAGGCAACAAGAGGTTGGTCCCGTAATTTCGTGACAATCCGCCCATAAAGGCAAAGCAATCAACGTGCGACTCTTTTAAAAGGAAGGCGGTCATCGTGGTGACAGAGGTCTTGCCGTGGGTACCCGCTATGGCGAGGCAGTTCTTGTCACGGCTGAGCGCTCCGAGCACCTCCGACCGTTTGACGATAGTAAAGTCATTTCTCCGCAACCAGACCAGTTCGCCAAAGTGCTCAGGTACCGCCGGTGTTAGAATAACCAACGTCGTATCACGCTGTGCCAAAGAGGGCACCAGGTCCAAGGATTCCTGGAAATGGACAGGGATGCCTTCCGCCAACAACTCGTCCGTCAAGGGAGAGGGAGTCTTGTCGTATCCCGAAACCTGATTACCTGCAAATTTGAAATAACGGGCCAGTGCACTCATGCCGATTCCACCGATTCCCAGCAGATAGACCTGTACTATTTTATCTGTTTCAACCATTTTTATCCTTTAACAAGGTTACAATTACCTCCACAATATCTTTGGTTGCATCCGGAGTTGCCATATTTTTTATGGCAGCAGCCAATCCTGCAAGTTGATTTCTGTCCTTTACCAGTTTCAGCGATTCTTCCACCAGCTTTTCATTGACCTCCGTATCCCTGATCAGGATGGCGGCTCCCCGATCGGCCAGCGCTTTTGCATTTGCTGTCTGGTGATCCTCGGAAACATTGGGTGAAGGGACCAAAATTGAAGGCATTCCAGCCACACACAATTCACTGATGGTACCTGCCCCAGCCCGGGAGATTACCAGGTCGGCGGCCGAAAAGGCGAGGTCCATCCGCTGAATGAACTCCAGGCAGTGAACATTCCCGGCAGGATTCATATCCAGCCCGGCTTTGATATCCTGGTAATATATTTTTCCGGTTTGCCATAGAAACTGAACACCGGAGGTTCGTATCAACTCCATTTTGGCACTGATCCCCCGATTCAGGGTACGCGCACCCAAACTTCCGCCCACTACCAGTATGACGGGCAGATTTGGGTCCAGTCCAAAGAATTTCATTGCTTCATCCGACTTTGGCACGATCCCATCCAGTCCTTTTCGGATTGGATTGCCCGTAAAGACGATCTTCTCCTTCGGGAAGAATCGCTCCATGTTCGGATAGGCCACACAGATTTTGCTGGCCTTTTTTCCAAGCAACCTGTTGGTAACACCCGCGAAGGAGTTCTGCTCCTGCAACACAGCCGGAATGCCCATCATCGTAGCGACCCTTAGAACGGGTCCGCTGGCATAACCACCAACGCCCACTACAAAGTCGGGGTTGAATTTCCGGACTACTGAGCGCGCCTTCCACAGGGAGGCCATCAGTTTGGGAACGAATAACAGGTTTCGCCAAATTTCACCACGGTGAAAACCAGCGACCGGCAATCCCTCAATCCGAAAACCAGCAGCAGGAACCTTTTCCATTTCCATCTTTCCGAGTGCTCCCACGAAGAGAATCTCAGCATCCGGGAAACGCTGCTTCAATCCTTCTGCGATCGAGAGTGCCGGGAAGATATGACCTCCTGTTCCTCCGCCGCTGATGATGAATCGATGGTTGCTCATGGTTTACTGCTCTATGTTTGAAAAATAAAGATCTTCTTCCTCAAATTCGTCATCCTCTAACGGTTCAACCGGTTGTGGCACCAGCAATTCAGCCTGGTTTTCTGCGCTGATGCTTAACAGGAAGCCAAAGATGAAGGCCGTAAATATCTGTGAGGTGCCTCCCCAGCTGATCCAGGGAAGCGGTTGACCGGTAACGGGAATGGCCCCGGAGGAGACCCCCATGTTCACGAGGGCCTGCAACATGATCATGGTGATTGCACCCGTTGCCAGGTAGAGCGGAAAGGAACGCTTGCAGGCCTTGATGATCATCAGCGCCCTGGTTAGCAGCACCAGATAAAGGAAGATGATGACAACTGCTCCCAATATTCCGTACTCCTCCACGATGATGGCAAAAACAAAATCATTATAGGCTGCGCTCATTCGGTTGCTGATATCGCCTTTCCCTGCACCTACACCGAAAAAGCCACCCTTGTAAATGGCAATCTTGGCAAATTCATCCTGCGTCAGCCCCTCATCCTGTTTTGGATCGGAACCACTGATAAACCTGTCGACCCGATTGAATACCGTCTCAAGCCTGGTTCCCTTGTAGACCACTTCAGGCAGGGCCTTGCGGATCAGGAACAGGCTGAGGAATAACATGACGGCTACGACAACACTTCCAACGAGGTATTTCCACGGGACTTCCGCGACAAACATCATGATAAAGGCTGTTGCCATCACCAGGAAAGCAGACGAGAAATTGACCTTAATCAACAGCACGGCCAGGAAGATCATGCCCCCCATAATCTTGAAAAAGGCTTTCCCCTTTTCAGCATTGCTTTCTCCCATATTTGCCAACATGCGTGCGACATACAGCATCACGGCCACCTTGGCAAGTTCTGCAGGCTGAAAACTGAAAAAACCCAGTGGAATGGTCCGACCGGAGCCACGACCTATCAGGATTCCCAGCATCACGAAACCAATGGCACCAACGAGTACCGCATTCGCAATTCTATTGTAAATTTTTACATTTAAATATTTAATCATCAGCAATATAAACATGAATCCAGCCAACTGAACGAGCACTTGTCTGAAAAAATAGAAGGTCGTATTGCCGTTGGCCCGACGAAAGGCAAGGGCCCCCGTTGAACTGTAGACAACCAGGATCGAGATAAATGTCAGGAAAAAAATAACCATCCAGATTTTTCTGTCTCCCTTTAACCTGCTAATGTAATCGCTGAATTTCATGTATGGAATATCAATTTTCTATCGAAGATGAGTTTGTTTTTAGAGATTTCTGACTGCTTCCTTGAATTGCCTTCCACGGTCTTCGTAATTTCGGAAAAGGTCAAAACTGGCGCAGGCTGGTGATAGTAGCACAGAGTCGCCCTTGGAAGCCAGAAAATAGGAGCTTCGGACGGCCTCTGCCATGCTTTTGGTCTCCACCATCTCTATGCCGGTCTCCTGAAAGGCAGCCCTGATTTTGCTGTTGTCCAGTCCGAGACAGACGATGGCGGTTACCTTCTCCTTCACAAGGTCAAGCAGCTGGGAATAATCATTTCCCTTGTCAATTCCACCTACGATCCAGACAACTTTTGTCGACATGCTTTCGAGAGCATACCACACAGAATTGACATTCGTCGCCTTGGAATCGTTGATGAACTCAATGTCGTGTACCCGCATGAACCGCTCGAGCCGGTGCTCCACTCCCTGGAAATCACTCAGGCATTCGCGGATGTCATCCTTGCGCAGCTTGAGCACCATTCCGGAGATTCCGGCAGCCATTGAATTGTTCAAATTGTGTTTTCCCTGTAGCGCCAGTTCTAAAATTGTCATATCGAAAATGTTATTGAATACATTAATTTTCATTTGATCCCCTTCCACCCAGGCACCCACCGCAAGCGGATGGTCAATCGAGAAGGGCAGTTTCTTTCCCGGAAGGTTTCGTTTCACCAGCTCTGCCGCGATGACGGGATCATCGTCGTTGTAGATGAAAAAATCTTCCTCGGTTTGGTTTTGAACGATCCGGAATTTCGAATCGGTGTAGTTCTGCATTTTATAGTCGTACCTGTCGAGATGATCCGGCGTGATGTTGGTCAGAATGGCCAGATTGGACCGAAAGTCAAACATTCCATCGAGTTGGAAGCTGGAGATCTCGAGAACATATACATCATAATCCTCCTCAGCCACCTGCCAGGCAAAGCTTTTGCCGATGTTTCCGGCCAATCCTACTTTCATGCCTGCCCGTTTCAACAGTTCGTGAATCAGCATGGTAGTGGTGGTCTTTCCGTTGCTGCCGGTGATGCATACGGTTTTCGCTGCGGTGAAGCGTCCTGCCAGTTCAATCTCAGAAATAACGGGAATACCCGCCTGATGAAGCAATTTCACGATGGACGCCTTGTCGGGGATACCCGGACTCTTGACGACCAGGGTGGCATTCAAAATCAACTCTTCCGTATGCCGGTTTTCTTCATAGGGAATGCCGCGTTGTTCCAGCTCGGCCTTGTATAGCGGCTGAATGGCTCCGAAATCAGAGACAAAAGTCTCGTAACCCTTGGCCATGCCCAGAATGGCAGCACCAACGCCACTTTCTCCCCCACCAAGTACCACCAGCCGTTCTTTTTGCATGATTACCTGATTTTAAGCGTTGCAATGGTTAACACAGACAAAATGATGCCAACAATCCAGAAACGGGTCACGATCTTGGCCTCAGGGAAGCCCTTTTTCTGAAAGTGGTGGTGAAGAGGTGCCATCAGGAAGACCCTTCTACCCTCTCCATATTTCTTTTTGGTGTACTTGAACCATCCTACCTGAATCACAACCGACAGATTTTCAATCAGGAAGATGCCGCACAACAGCGGTATCAGAAACTCCTTACGGATGATCACGGCAAACACTGCAAGAATCCCTCCAAGTGAAAGACTGCCTGTATCCCCCATAAAAACCTGAGCAGGATAAGAGTTGTACCACAGGAAGCCAATACAGGCCCCGATAAAAGCCGAGATGAAGACCGTGAGTTCTCCTACAAACGGGATGTACATGATGTTCAGGTATCCCGCGTAGATTAAGTTACCACTGAGGTAGGCAAAGACCCCCA
>CAINVV010000189.1 GCA_903854235.1 uncultured Bacteroidia bacterium
GTTCAATACTGTCCAGTTTCTCCAACCCCTTGGTATAGACCATATTGGCATATCTTCTGGGCACATTGGTCGCCACAAACTTCAGTTTATTTTTCTTGGCAAAATCGAGAAGCGGCTTGTAGTCGCACGGAAAGTTGGTCCAGAGTTTGCATTCGTCCTTAAAGGTCTTCTCCGACAGGGATCCAGACAAATATTCATTCACAACAATCTGATCATCCGCCTCAAACATTTCGGCTCCCAAGACCAGGTTCTCTTTTTTTGTCTCATAAAGATCCTTTGTCAGCTCTTGTTCCATCCAATGGTCGATCGGATTATCGTGCTGTTCTCCGAACAAGACGACATCAGCTTCCCTGACCGCTTCCAGCATCTTGGCATAGTGACACTCCTTGCCTTTCACATCAAAAATCATATACGCATTCTTGTCACTTTTAAAGGCCAAAAATACCATCGAGATGGCTAAAATCAATATTCCCCTGTACATGTTCTACGTTTTTTATTTGACAGTCAAATATATCACTTCCATTTAATTTTTTTGCATTCAGTCCTGAGTTTATCCACTGTTTATAAAAAAAATCATCCTTCCAAAAAAAATTGTCCACGATAAGTACATATTCATATTTATGTATCTTTAAACTGTCATCAACCGCTGGGAGCACCATCGATCTAAAATCAATGCGATTACCGACAAAACCGCACAGATTCAGAGCTACCAACATGCGATGAAGCACAAATAATCCAGATTGGCCGAGGCAATGATTCATTTCATCCGGTTTAGCCAAAGAGCCTATTTTTGACATTAATCGTCCAACGATACAAAACAATTCATAAATTTGATTGTTCTATTTGTTAAATAGAATTTGCCATGACCACTTTTTTTCAACGATTGCTTAAGCGAAGTACCATTGAATACCAATTGTTGCTTGCATTGGTACCCCTAACAGTAGTCATGGTTCTTATCGATAATTTCATTGACATCCAGGCTTGGTCTGCCAATTACAATGCCCTAATCATCACCCTTGTCAAATCTGCCCTGGCGATTCCTGTACTCATCCTCCTTATTTATACCCTGGCAAAAATCCTGGACAGGAAGCTTGCCAATACCCGAATAGCACTGGAGACCAGCGAAGAGCGATTTCGCAGTATATTTGAAAAAAATTCGGCCGCCATTCTCCTGATCGAAACAGACAAGTCCATTTCGATGTGCAACGATGCCTATTGTGAAATGACAGGCTATTCCAGGGAGGAAGTGGTAGGCAAAAGCTGGACACAGCTCATCCCTGAATCAGAATTGGAACGACTGACCACCTTCAACACGCTCCGTTTGCAAAACAGTCCGGATATTCCTGACAACTACGAATTGATGTTTGTCAAAAAGAACGGAGACGTTAGGGTCGGATTGATGTCTGTTTTTTATGACCGGCTCATTAACGAAATTGTCACCTCCATAACCGATATTACTGAACGCAAGCAGATGGAGGTTTCACTGGAAGAGAGCAGGGAAAAATACCGTAAACTAATCGATTTGCAAGGGGAAGGATTTGGAGTTGTCGATAGGGAGGAACGGTTCATTTTAACCAATCCTGCTGCGGACCGGATCATGGGTGTTCCTGTTGGCAAGCTGGTGGGACGGAAAATTGATGAATTTGTCAACCGCAACAATTTTGATTTGGTCAGGCAACAGTCAGATATCCGCCGGGCGGGGAATCAAACTACCTATGAACTGGAATTCATCCGTGCAGACGGCGAAAAAAGGGTGATGTTGATCACAGCCTCTCCGACCTTCGATGCACAGGGACAATTTGAATCAACCCTTGGGATATTTCTGGACATCACCGATCGGAAAAACATCGAAAATGCACTTAAAAAGAATGAATCGGAACTAAAGGCGCTCAATAATACCAAGGACAAGCTTTTTTCGATCATTGCGCACGATTTAAGAGGTCCAGTCGGTACTTCGGCGGATTTACTGGAGGTTCTGATCGAAAATTACGCTAATTTCAACAGTGACGAACAGCTCAAGATGCTGGATATCCTGAAAAATTCTGCCAAATCCACTTACAATCTGCTCGAAACATTACTAAATTGGGCCATTATCCAAACTGGAAATCTGGTCTTTAAACCCGAATTGTTTAATTTGACAAAGTGCATTGAAAATGCAGTCAAAAACCTGGTCCCGACGGCCCTATCCAAAAATATCACCCTGCTTTTCAAATCTGAAAGAGATATCTTCAGCTATGCCGACCAGAATATGATTCTTACAGTCCTGCGCAACCTGATCGGGAATGCTGTCAAATATACTTATCGGGGAGGTCTGATCGAAGTAAAGCTCGCGAACCAGGGAAACAGGACAGAAATTTCCATCACTGACAACGGAATGGGAATGGATGAAACAACCAAACAGAATTTGTTCGTCCAAAGTATACCCAGTTCAAAATACGGAACGGAAAATGAGAAGGGGACCGGTCTGGGACTTATTCTGTGCAAAGAGTTCGTTGACAAACACGGAGGACACATCACCGTCGAGAGTGAGCCAGGTAAAGGCAGTCGTTTTATCATTGACATCCCAATGGTTCATTCCAAAGCAGAAGCGCCCTTCCAAGCTTCGGAACCTGTTGTCAGACAAGGACTCAAGCAGTTCAGCAACGAAACAATTCTTATTGTGGAAGATGAAGACATCAATTACCAGGTGTTGAGATCGATCCTAACCAGTATCAACCTGAACTACGACAGGGCAATCAACGGGAAGGAAGCGGTAGATAAGTTTCTGCACAACAATTACAGCCTGATCCTGATGGATGTCCAGCTTCCGGAGATGAATGGCTGGGAGGCAACGATGAAGATCCGGGAAAACGATTCCGACATCCCGATCATCGCCGTTACAGCTTATGCCTCCGATCCTACCAGAATCAAGAGTCTGGAGGCTGGGTGCAATGATTTTGTTACCAAGCCCATCAACAAGGCCAAATTGATTCAGGTCATTGAGAAGCATCTTAAAAAAGACAGAATAAGTTCCATCATCCATAAGTAGCAGGATTGGCTATGACTTCCGGTAGTTTTTTTATTTGACAAAAATTACTTACTGCTTCTTTGGTAAAAACCGTTCCGAAGCATAGGTAAACTGATAACTTCCGGAGCCAAGTTCAACCAATGTATCATTTCCATTCTGTTCCGCTTTGACAACCTTATTTCCGGCAAGTGGAAGCTGATTCATCAACACCTTTGACAGTTCGGCATTGGGCAAGGTAACAGTCGCTGTGGTGTTTGCGGGAACGGTAACCTCATAGTTGAACTTTGACTGATCCAGCTTCCAGGAAGATTTGATCGTACCATACATACTCTTCAGTTCGGCTGAAGCCTTCGTGAGATCTCCACCCGGATGAGGATACAGCAACAGGTGCTTGTAACCTGGATTCTGCGGGTCAAGATCCAGTCCGGCAACGTGTTTGTATAGCCACTCTCCAATCGCTCCGTATGCATAATGGTTGAAACTGTTCATCCCCACATCCTGAAAGGAACCATCTGGTTTTTGACCGTCCCAGCGTTCCCATATGGTGGTGGCTCCCTGCGTCACGGGATACAACCAGGAAGGATATTTCTTCCGGTTCAAAAGCATGAAAGCCAGATCGTCCCGACCGATGGATGAGAGAGTCTTGCAAACCAATGGCGTACCAACAAACCCGGAGGTAAGGTGTCCCATCTTCTTCACATCGGCAGCCAGGTACTCGGCTGCATTATTTTTCAGATTTTCCGGCAAAAGATCAAATGCAAGGGCCAGAGAATAACCGGTCTGGGTGTGGGAGACCACCCTGCCATTTTTGGTGACAAACTCCTCTATGAATGCCTTTTTAACGGCTTCAGATAATTTCGAATAAAAAGCAGCATCCTCCGTTTTTCCTAAAATGGCAGCAACCTGACTTAGGATTTTGGAGGAATGTGCATAGTAGGCGGTTGCGATCAGGTCTTTCTCCGTGGTCGCCCCCGGATAGGAAGAACTGTTGGAGGCAAAAGCCAGCCAGTCACCGAAATGATCATCCCCCAACCAGAGGTTTTTCTCTCCGGCCCTGGTATGCATGTATTCGACCCAGGCCTTCATACTGCCGTATTGCTCCGTTAAAATGCGTTTGTCACCATAAACCTGGTAAACCGTCCACGGCACAATAACCGAGGCATCCGCCCAGGCTGTAGCACCGCCACCGCCACTGAGGACATCGGGGATGACATGGGGAACCCGTCCGCTCTTCAGCTGATCGGCAGTAAAATCTTTCATCCATTTGGTGTAGAAGGCCGCCACATCAAAATTGAAGGCTGCCGTCATGCTGAAAACCTGTGCATCACCCGTCCAGCCCAGGCGCTCGTCGCGCTGAGGACAGTCGGTGGGGACATCGACAAAATTCCCCTTTTGACCCCATTGAATGTTGTGCTGCAACTGATTGATCAGGGAGTCTGAACAAGAGAAGGTCCCTGTAGGTGTCATGGCGGAATGAATAACAACGCCCGTTACCTGATCGAGTGTTGGCTCTTTGCTCAGACCCTCCAGTTTGACAAAACGAAAACCGTGGAAAGTAAACAAAGGTTGGAAAGTCTCCTCCATTCCACCCTTCAGCGTATAGGTATCCGTACATTTCGCCGCGCGGAGATTGTCCGTGTAAAAATCGCCTGCCTTGTCCAAAACTTCGGCAAACTTGACCACAATCTTGTCGCCTGCATTGCCTTTGACCTTTAACCTGACCACTCCAACCATATTTTGGCCCATATCGAGCACCGACTCACCTTTGGGTGTTTTGATCAGTTTGATGGGTTTGATCTCCTGAATGGCCTGAACAGGAACTCCCTGTGGGGCTATTAGCTGGTTCTTGGCATATTCATAGGTCGCTGCACCTTTCCATTTCTTATCAGCATAACCCACTTGGTCCCAACCGGTCAGTTCCAATCTGGCATCGTAATTTTCGCCATTGTAAATATCCGATTCCAGGATGGGACCGGTGGTGGTTTTCCAGGTGGCATCTGTAGCAATGGATTCGGTCGAACCATCCGTGTAGGTAATCTCCAGTTGTGCCAGGAGGGCACTCTTATCGCCATAGTAACTTCTTTGTCCTTTGAATCCAACATTGCCACGGTACCAGCCATCTCCCACTTCCGCACAGAGGACATTCTTTGCGCCCAACAGGTTGGTTATGTCATAAGTCTGGTATTGAATCCGGTTCTTGTAGCTGGTCCATCCGGGAGTAAAAAGATCGGCACCTACTTTTTTACCATTCAGGCGAAGCTCATATAGTCCCAAGGCTGTCACATATACCCTTGCAGATTTGATTTTTTTTGCAACGGAAAACTCTTTGCGGAAGAATTGGACCGGACGTGAAATGGTATTGTCGGGTTCCTGCTCCATTCGGATCCAGGAGGCTTTCCAGTCACTAGCATTCAACAGACCCATTTCCCAGAAAGCAGGTTCGCTCCAGGCTGTCGCCTTCCCTTTGGGGTCCCAGATCCGCACCTGCCACCAAAATCTTTGCATCGATTTGGCTGCCGGTCCGCTATAAACAACATTGACCGATTCGGAGGAGGTAACCTTTCCTGAACTCCAAACCAATTTGCTTCCCTGGGAGAGTTTTTCCAAACTTTCAGCCACATGAATTTCGTAGGCCTGCTGAACAAAATTGTTTTCCGTAGTGACAATCTGCCAGCTTAGTCTGGGCTGTGCAACATCCATCCCGATAGGATTTATGTGGTAGTCGCATTTCAGCGCAGTCAACGTGCTTTTTGAAAATCCCGGCAGGGAGAAAAGCAAAAAGAGGGAGGAGAGCATCAGATTTTTGTAAGAGTTGATTCGTTGATTCATTTGGATATAATTTATTTTAGTAATGGTCGTCTGGAATACCCCCGTCTCATTTTCAGCTTATCCGAAAATTTCTTCCGGGTATTTCTTTATCATAAGTTGCCAATTTCTTCAAAGGTAGAATATTTTAAAAAGCATTTAATCAAAAAACAGTCTAAAGAGGGTGAAAAAACGGTTCAATATTGATGTCCCAATTTGCCAGCCAAAAATTTCGGATTGCGAATAAATTTATCTTTACGGGATGAATGACCCATTTGAAAAATGCTTCGTTTGTGGTGATAAAGCGCCACTGCTCATTAGGAATGCCACTGTGAACCTGCCGGTATGCCAGACTTGTCAGGGAAGTGAGGCTGAAAAACTGGCCATCTCTACCCTGCAGGAAGGTCTCGCGGAGGGATTCGTTTGCGGTTGTATCTGAACGATTATTCCCAGACCACCGGATTCACGATCGAAATATCCTTCCTTCCTTCAAAAAAGCGGACAATATTTTCTGCCGCTTCCCTGGCAATTTCGATTCGTGTATCGATGGTGCCTGTAGCATTGTGAGGAGTTAGCACCACATTGTCAAGAGCGAATAGTTCAGGTGTAATGACGGGTTCTGCTTCAAAAACATCGAGTCCGGCCCCACCCAGTTTTCCATTTTGAAGGTATTTGACCAACTTTTTTTCATCGATGACAGGGCCCCGCGCCGTATTGATCAGGATTGCCCCCTGTTTCATCCTGATCATGGCCGCCTCATTGATCAAATGATGGGTCTCTTCCGTCAGCGGACAATGGAGTGAGATGACATCCGAACGTTCCAGTAAGGCTTCAAAACTGACTCGCTCGCAGCCATACTTTTGTTCTATTTCTTCCGGCAACCTGGTGCGGTTGTAATAGATCACCCTCATACCGGATGCGATGGCTCTCCTGGCGAAAGCCTGACCGATCCTGCCCATCCCCACGATTCCGACGGTCTTTCCCAAAATACCCGTTCCCAGGTTTTCCATCATTCCCCATTTGAAAGAAGGATTGGTGCGCAGTCCACGGTCTGTCAGGGCGATGTTGCGCGTAAGTGAAAGCAGGAGGCCAAAAGCCATCTCAGCAGTTGGTTCCGTCACGGCATTGGGCGTATTGCAAACGACAATACCCATCTCGTTGGCTTTGGCTACATCGATGTTGTTGTAGCCCACGCCAAAATTGGCCACAATTTTAAGTTTGGTCGATTCCTGCAACATGGCAGCCGTCAAGGGTCGCGTGAAAACGGCCAGTACGCCGTCGGCCTTAAGAATATGCTTCTTGATCTCTGCATCCGAAAACATAAAGTTTTCAGTCGGATAAATCAAGTCGCATTTCTGAGCCAGTTCTTCCAATCCCTTTTTAGGGATGGCCGCAATAACGAGGATTTTTGGTTTCATTCCTGATCGTAAAAGTTAACTAGTAGTTGTTGAAGCGTAAAGAATCTATTTTGTAAGAAAACCTAACTGTGTGTCTGCTTTCCCTGAGAATCACAAGTAATTCAAGCTCTATTCCTGCAGGGTGATGATCAGGTATTTCCTGTAAAAGATTCCGGTATAATAGAACCGCACGGAAGAGAGCAATAGCGGCACCGACATCGTCAGATAGAGATAGGAGAGGTAAACCAGCGGAACCCATCCGGTGGTGCGCAGGGTAATTCCCATCCCAATCATGAAAAACATCACCAAATAGCTTCTGAAGTTGAAAAAGGAGAAGAAACAGGGATGGGCCTCCTTCATCTTTAAAATCCTGAGGGTATGTTTCAGGGATAATTTAGAGAAGAGTTTTTGGTAAAACAGCAATCCAGCCAACAATACAAATATCAATTTCAGCCAAAGGAGGGAAGGATTGGAATCCATCATTTTATAGCCTTTGTACAGCAACATGGATCCGGCAAAAGTCCAGACAACGGCCGCCACGAAAAGCAGGACCCGTTTGGGGACAGCGGGTTTCAAAATAGCAAGAATATTCACAGTCATTGAGATAAATCCGGAGAAAAAAATTCAATTCCTCTTTATACCTGTGGTTATAAGGGGAGGATTGATCGTGCAAATGAAAAGAAAAATTGCGAATCTCCGGTTATCTGTGAACAATTTATTTCGGACTCAATCAGTGATTTAATAGATACACAGACTTGTTTTACCTCTACAGCTTGATCCTTATTTTTGGGAGGCACTCGGAGAGTTCCGGTTCTTCAACCTACCATCTCGAGCAAGTCGATGATCTGACCCGACATTTTCACCACTTTGCGGAGAAGTAAGGTCAATGCCGACAACCGCCCGGTAGCCTGTTCCATCTCTTCACTCAGGGCAAACAACGACAAAGTCTCCTTTTTTAATTCGCTGATCAGCAGATTTTCCATTCTGGCAACCAGCAACCGCTCAAGATTCCTCAGATGAAAAGAGGTTTTTTCCAAAACGAGAATGCTTGATCTTTTCAAACCTTCCTGCGACATTTCCACTGCAATTTCTTCCTGAGCCTTTCGAATCTCCAGCAAAGTAAGTTCCTTTTCCATTTTACCAATTTTATCCGGCTACAATTTGTTCAATGCTTCATAGAGGGAACGAAGGCGCTCCGTCTCACGGTAAAAATCATTCAGTTCATCCAGCATCTCCCTGGCCGTTCTCCTCCGGGAAAGTACCTCAGCCAGCTTGTGATGTGCAACAGCAAGACTCCTGACAGTGCGTACACATTGTGAGCGCAAAGGATTCAGGCTTTCCACCAGACGCTTTAAATCCAGGTAGGCCTTGTCGCTTTCGAGAGGAGGAGAGCTCCTTCTGGTATAATAAAAGGTAAAACTTTCCTGCACACCCGAGGACTCATTTTGGATCAGAAGTTGCAACTGTTCTGAGTTCAGCCACCTCTCCATCTCCACGCAAACGGCTGCCACCAAGGTATCAGCGTTCACCACATATCTTTTAAGAAGACTGACCTGCCTGCCTGCCAGGAATCCATTGGTCGCTTCATCCAGAATCCTGGTGAGCAAGGATCCAATTCCCGAAGGCAGACGCTGCGACACAGCCACCTGGTTAAATTTTTCGACCAGGGTGTCCATTTCGGTCCCAAACCGCACGAAGAGCGCACTTCTGGTTTTATAAGGAAGATCGGAGGAGAGCTGCAGAACCCCCTTTGCATACTTGTCCAGTAACCTGAATGCAGCACTTGCACCAGCAGAAACCTTGTCATCGTGTCTCCGTTCTGCCAGGATCGCATCCAGTTCATGAAGGTGGGTCGTAACATCCGTCAGCGAATTGGCATAGTAAAGACCCCTATCCTCCCTGATGCCGGCCAGTTCAATACCTATTTTTTCGGGGTAAACGGAAAAATTCTCCGCACGTTTGGCGAATTGCTGGACCATCCTACGTTGCTCAGTGGAAACTGTGAGGCAGCTTGCCACCAGAAGCATTAAAATCAAACCAAGAATCAACTTCATCGGAATAAATCGTAAGGGTAAATATCCAGATGCTTGGTAACAACCATCTTTTATAACGTAAATTTAAAATCAGGCATATTAACGTAGAAAGTTAGAATATTTTTACAAGAAAAACGAATATTGCCGATGAATTTTAATTTTTTACACAATTATTTTTAAAATGAGGGGGTGCTTTGAAAAAAATTAATAGTTTTGCCAACAACAAAATTTGTCCGATGAAACAAAAGGTAAATACATATTGGTGGTGGCTCTCTTGTAACTTTCAAAAGTCGTAAGGAAGCAGCGCCTGCATTTACCTGAATCATATAGTAATAAAAGAGGCCTGTCGCACCTGCGGCAGGCCTCTTTATCGTTTGGGGGGAAAGTCGGGAGGAGTTATGAGAGATAAGATATGAGAGATAAGATATGAGAGATAAGATATGAGAGATAAGA
>CAINVV010000190.1 GCA_903854235.1 uncultured Bacteroidia bacterium
CCGAAACCAACAAGGCTTTTGATGCCATCCCGGCAGGTTATGACTGGTGTTTTTACATCCAGGGAGACGAGGTTATACACGAAAAATATCTTCCTGTGATTCAGAAAGCAATGGAGGAGAATCTGGAGAGGAGGCAGGTCGACGGACTGATCTTCAACTACAGCCATTTCTACGGGACCTACGATTACATCGCCGATTCACGCAGGTGGTACCGGAGTGAAATCCGGATCATCCGTAACGACAAGGGCATTCGGTCGTGGAATGATGCGCAGGGTTTTCGTTGGAAGGATGCCCGAAAATTGACTGGAAAATTTGTGGATGCTGCCGTCTACCATTATGGTTGGGTGCGTCCGCCCAAACAGATGCAGGAGAAGGTGGAGGAGACCAGAAAATACTGGCTACCCGATTCCAAACACATCAAAGCCATCAACCAGACTTCGTCCGAATACGATTATGCTCAATCGATAGACAGTCTTACCCGATTCCGGGACAGCCATCCTGCCGTGATGAAAAAACGGCTGGAGCAACTGAACTGGCATCCCGAACTATCTGAGAAGAAGAAAAAATTCACCGCCAGGTATTTTGTCCTCTACTGGTTCGAAAAAATATTTCACTACCGCCCCTTCGAAAACAAGCACTTTATCGAGGTCAGGTGAGAAATAAGTCTGAAATGTTCACCCTCTCACCCTCTCATACCTTCATACCCTCTGTCCCTCAAACCTTGCAAACCACCAAACTCCCTACGTCATGTTCGATAACGATGATCTCAAAAAAGCAGTCGAAGTACTCCGCCAGGGTGGAGTGATTCTCTATCCAACGGATACGGTATGGGGAATAGGTTGTGATGCAACCAATGCGGAAGCCGTCCGGCGAATTTTTGAAATCAAGCAGCGTGAAGATGCCAAGAGTATGCTGGTGTTGATAGAAAATCCAAATCTGCTCAACTCGTATGTGAAGGAGGTCCCGGAGGTAGCCTGGCAATTAATAGAGGTCACCGACAAGCCGCTGACCATTATCTACCCTGGAGCAAAAAATCTGGCATCTAATCTGGTGGCGCCGGATGGATCGATCGGCATCCGGGTAACGAATGAACTCTTCTCAGAACACCTGATTCAACGGTTTCGCAGACCTGTTGTCTCTACCTCAGCCAATATTTCCGGACAGCCTTCCCCGCAAAATTTCGGGGAGATCAGCGAGGAGATCAAATCTGCCGTCGACTATGTCGTCTTGTACCGGCAGGAGGAGACGGGTAAAAATACCCCCTCCTCGATCCTAAAACTGGGCACCGGAGGCGAGATTCAAATCATCCGTCCCTGAGTCCTATTTACCCTCCTTGACAAGTCCCGAACCAACAATGGTCGATTCGATCGCAGGATTCCCGTAATAGGTCACATTGCCGGATCCGGCAATTTTGCAGCTCAGATTCTCCAGTGCGTGGACGATGCAGCTACCTGACCCCGACAGAAGTACATTTACTTTTTTTGTTTTCAAGGCAGGAGCCTTGACGCCCCCCGAACCCGATACCGTTAGTTTGGATTCGGATACCACGTTTTCGCCGGCCAGTTGCAGGTGCCCTGAACCCGACACAATGGCAGTGATCCGCTCGGCCTTCAGCTTATTTAAGCGAATGAATCCACTACCGCCGACATATAGATCCAGAATTTGTGTGTTGATGGGTTGTTCTGCGACGATGGAGCCCGATCCCGACTGGTCAAGTTCATCTATCTGGGGCATAGAGATTGTGATAATCACCTCACCGGGGGTCCATTTCGAATCGAACCAGGCATTGCTTGGGTAGCGGAAGATCAACTTCCGGTTACTGACCTCTACGATCAATTTGTTGATGGTCTCCTCCTTTGCCTTTACGGTGACCGACTGAACACTGTCCTGTTTCAAAATGAGCTTGGCATCACTTTTCAGGGAGATCTGGGTAAAGGCAGGCAGGTCGTACGTTACCGTTTTCTGGGCACAAACCGTTTGACCGCTTGCGATGCAAAAAAGCAACAGGAGGAGGATTCTGGCATTTTTCATGGCGATGTTTGATTTAGATAGTTGATATGAGGTCAATCTGAGATACAATATAATGATAATGTAATTCCTTTCGGCTGGATTCCAGATAATTGGATTTTAATTGCCTATCCTTCCAGGTAGAGATCGATCAATCCATACGGACAATCAAGGAAAAGCTCCTTTTTGTCCTGGTCAAACTGAATGATCAGCTCTTCAGAGAGTGGGATCAATATTTCGTGCGTGCCGTATTGAATGGTAAGGACTACGTTGCCCGAAAAATCATCCACGCGGATGATCTCGCCCAGTTTTCCACGCTCCTTGTCAAAGACCACAATCCCCAAAAGTTCATTGAACTCTTCGATCACCTCCTCCTTTACCGCATCCTTGTGCAGAAATATCTGACATCCGCAGTAGGGTCGCACTTTTTCTGTCGAGTCAAGGTCGTCGAACGCCAGTGAAATGGTAGTGGCAGTTCTGAAATTGATGCCTGCTTCGGAAATAAAGAAGGGCACCAGTCCCCCCTCGACTTCTACCAGCAAAAAGTCGGCTTGTTCCAGTACGTCCTCAAATCCCTCCTCGATCTCCAGGATCATATCTCCCTTTAAACCGTGGGGTTTGACGATGGATCCGATCGGAAAGAAATCATTTTTATCGATTGGGTTCATTCATGATTTTACAAGTTGTACCTACAAAAATAGCAAATAAAAAAACTCACCCGGTGACTCAGAGTCACCGGGTGAGTTTTTTTATTTTTCGGATTCAAACCGAACCAGATGTTGTTTATGCTTCTGTATTCTCTTCAGCAGTTTCAACTTGAACTTCGGCTACAGCCTCAGCTACTACCTCAGGAGCAGCCTCTTCTGCAACAACTTCAGGAGCAACCTCTTCTGCAACAGGTGCAGGAGCAGGAGCAGGTAATTTGGCAGCGGCAGCGGCAGCATTGCGTTTTGCAATTTCAGCCAGACGTGCTTCGTTAACCTTTGCTTCGGCTTTCAGCCTTGCTTTCTTGTCTTCAGTTTGAGCGCTTGTGAGTTTATCTTTGGAAGCCTGGACTTTAGCTGTTCTTTCTTTCATCCATGCTTCAAATTTAACCTCTGCATCCGCTTCACTGAATGCGCCTTTTTTTGCTCCCTCCAAAAGGTGCTTTTTCATCATTACTCCCTGCTGGGAAAGAATGGAACGAGTGGTATCTGTTGGCTGAGCGCCTTTAAAAAGCCAGGAAATGGCTTTGTCAAAGTCGAGATCGATGGTGGCAGGATTAGTGTTTGGATTGTAAGAACCGATCCTTTCAATAAACCTGCCATCTCGTGGCGCCCTGCTGTTTGCTACCACAATGTGATAGTAGGCATGTTGCTTACGGCCATGCCTAGCCAAACGAATCTTTACTGACATACAGTTTCTCTCTTAAATGTTTATAAATTAAAACGAGGGGCAAAGGTACAATATTTCTGCTGAATAAAACTTGTAGTTTCACTAATTTTTCTTTTATTTGGTCCTATCAAGGATGATTTTAACCGAAATTCGTATTCAAAAACCTGTTTAATGGATGGATCATGGCACGGTTGTTGCAATATCCTTGAAGAAGTAGAGGCCGATTTATCTTAATTTATCAAAATATGGAAAAGAATTTATTTAAAACCATCACAGCAGTCGTTCTGCTTGTTGCACTGCTGTCATCCTGTAGCAAGACAGTCGATACCAAGCAAGTGTATGCCGACTCCTATATCAATGCTATCTACAATCGGGCAGGTGTTCCGGTTTATTCCATCATGCACACTGCCTACAGCTTCTCGAAACTTTCGAGTGTCTCTGTGAAGGGTACCCTGAGTCCAGCCCAAACGCTGACGGATCCTACAGGCTTGGGATTATCTTTTTATACTACGGTGGATACCACGAAATACAGCACGGTTCTGCCATCGGCAGACACATTCACTTATAGTGCTTTATATAGCTCGGGCGAAGCGGTAACCATGTCGGATGCGGTTCCATCGAACTCTCTTCAACCGGTTCAGCTGTTGGTGGCGGCAAAAACACCCGCCGCAGCACCCACGGATATTTCACTGACATGGAATGCCAATCCCAACGCACAAGCCTATAAGGTTCGTATTTTCAATATGGATCCTGCTGCCCCGGCTTCCATTATTTATGAGTCGGACTTTCTGACTCCAAAGGATGCTGTCACACCTCTCTCCATCCAATATCCCCTGAACAATTTCGTCCAGTATTCGTTGGTCTACATTCGGTTTGAAGTTTCTTCCTTTATCTTTCAGAAAGATCAGAGTACATTTAATGCAGTCAGTGTGGCAACCACCAAAAATATTGTAGGGCTATAATCCAAGGAGCCCTCGTCCAAAGGCACCTTCGGGTGCCTTTTTTTATTTCATCGAAATCGTAATTTATTTAAGAATCTCCGTATAAATAGGAAGTTTCTTTTGCGCCGCACCCGCATTTGATTATCTTTAAACCACGTGGAAATTGCATCCTGTGGAACTTTTTTATCTCAATCTCAACTATTTCGCTCATGATTCCCTTTACCCATCTTCATGTTCACAGTCAATATTCGATTCTGGACGGAGCCGCCAGCGTCGGTGGACTGGTTTCAAAAGCCAAAACGGATGGCATGAGTGCCCTGGCCCTGACTGACCACGGCAACATGTTCGGGGTGAAGGATTTTCACGAAACCTGCAAGAAAAACAACATCAAACCCATTTTGGGCGTAGAGACCTATGTGGCCTCCCGGGGAATCCAGTACAAAGACAAGAATGAGAAGGAGGACAGATCCGGCGACCACCTGATCCTCCTTGCAAAAAACATGAAAGGTTACCGCAACCTCCTGAAACTCGTGACCATTGCCAATACCGAGGGGATGTACTACAAACCCAGAATCGACAAGGATCTGTTGGAAAAATACAGTGAAGGACTGATCGTTTCTTCCGCTTGTCTGGGAGGGGAGGTCCCGCAATTGATCATGAAGGGAGACCTTTCTGCAGCGAATGAAACCATCCTCTGGTACAAATCCATCTTTGGGGAAGACTATTATCTCGAATTGCAACGACACCCCGCAGCAGATCCTGAACTGCGCAGAGACGTTTTTGAGAAACAGGTCAGCGTGAACACCGAATTGATTAAACTGGCAAAAATACACCAGGTGAAACTGATCGCTACCAACGATGTTCATTTCGTCAACGATGAAGATGCAGATGCGCACGATCTGCTGATCTGTCTCAACACAGGCAAGGATTTGGATGATCCTTCCCGGATGAAATACACCAAGGAGGAGTGGCTCAAGAGTACAGAGGAGATGAATCAGCTTTTTTCAGACCTTCCGGAGGTGCTTCAGAATACCCAGGAGATCGTCGACAAGGTGGAATTCTATGAGCTGAATGCCAAACCCATCATGCCTGAATTTCCCATCCCTGTGAGCTTTGGCACAGCAGAGGAGTACCGCAACAAATTTACGAAAGAGGAGTTGAAAGTGGAGTTTGGGAAAGATTTTGACCGGATGGGAGGACTCGAAGCGGTCCTTCGTGTCAAGTACGAAGCCGATTATCTCCAGTCGCTCGTTTGCAAGGGTGCCATCGAACGGTACGGAGCACAACTAGCCCCGGAAATTCAGGAACGGATCGACTTCGAACTTCACGTGATCAAAACGATGGGCTTTCCTGGATACTTCCTCATCGTTCAGGATTTTATCAATGCAGCGCGCCAGATGGGGGTCATCGTGGGACCTGGCAGGGGTTCAGCCGCGGGATCGGTGGTGGCATACACCACAGGTATCACCAATGTGGATCCATTGAAATACGAGCTTCTTTTTGAGCGGTTTCTGAATCCGGACAGAATATCCATGCCCGATATCGACATCGATTTTGATGATGACGGTCGGCAACTGGTGCTCGACTGGGTCAAGGAAAAGTATGGCAGGGATCGGGTGGCCCACATCTGTACTTTTGGAACGATGGCGGCAAAAATGGCCATCCGGGATGTGGGCAGGGTGCTTCGCGTCCCCCTCTCAGAGACCGACCGCATTGCAAAATTGGTTCCGGATACGCCAAAGATCACCCTCAAAGAGGCCTATGCCGCCAATCCGTTGCTGGAACGCGAAAAGAACTCATTGAACCCGATGGTAGTGCAAATGCTAAAATTTGCAGGTACTCTCGAAGGTTGTGTGCGGCAGTTTGGTGTCCATGCGTGCGGGGTGATCATCGGCAGGGACCCGCTGGATATGCACATTCCACTCATGCCTACCAAGGACGAAGATCTCCTGACTACCCAGTACGACGGCCATTTTGTGGAATCCATTGGATTGATGAAGATGGACTTTCTGGGCCTGAAAACTCTCTCCATTATCAAGGAGTGTCTCGAAAATATCAAGCTTACCCGAAAAATTGAACTGGACATCGACCGGTTGCCCATGGACGATGCCAAGACTTTCGAACTGTTCAGTGCGGCAGAAACGACGGCCATTTTTCAGTTTGAATCTGCTGGGATGAAAAAGTGGCTTAAACTGCTTCAATCCAACTGCTTTGAAGATCTTGTCGCCATGAATGCCCTCTATCGTCCTGGTCCGATGGAATACATCCCTTCCTACATCAACAGGAAACACGGTCGAGAAGAGGTCGTTTACGACCATCCCATGATGGAGACCTTCCTCAAGGACACCTATGGTATCACCGTTTATCAGGAACAGGTGATGCTCCAGGCCCGCTCATTGGCCAATTTTACCCGCGGACAATCCGACTCCCTGCGCAAGGCCATGGGAAAAAAAGACCGTAAAATGATGGACGAATTAAAGGTCTTGTTCAAGGAGGGTTGTAAAAAGAACGAACGTTTTGTAGAAGGTTGCAAGGAGCTTGGAAAGTTGCCTGACACCCTGACAGAAAAAATATGGAAAGACTGGGAATCATTTGCTTCCTATGCCTTCAACAAATCGCACTCTGTTTGCTATGCCTTTATCGCTTACCAGACCGGCTACCTGAAAGCCCATTACCCTTCGGAGTTTATGGCGGCCGTTTTAAGCTGCAATCTCTCCAACTCGGACAAGATCTCCCTATTTATGGACGAGTGCAACCATATGGACATGAAGGTGCTTGGCCCCGATGTAAACGAATCGAGGGCCTCATTCTTCGTTAACAAAAACGGCGCCCTCCGGTTTGGCCTCACTGCCATCAAGGGCGTTGGAGCCGGAGCCGTGGCTGATATCCTGAAGGAACGAGACCAAAACGGCGATTACAAAAGTATCTTTGATCTGGTGGAGCGGGTCAACCTTCAGTCGACAAACAAAAAAAATCTTGAAGGACTGGCCATGGCAGGTGCCTTCGATAGTTTCCAGACGATGAACAGGGCCCAATTCTTTGCAGATACCGGCGACGGGTCCACATTCATTGAAGCCTTGATCAAATACGGGAACAAGATACAAAGTGAAAAAGGGGGATCTATGGCCAATCTCTTTGGCGATGTACAACCCATTTCCATCAAACTTCCTACCGTCCCCAATGTGCCGGAGTGGCCCTCCATCGTCGCACTCGAAAAGGAAAAAAACCTGATTGGCATCTACCTCTCAGCTCATCCGCTGGATGATTACAAGATGGAGATCAACAGTTACTGCACCAAGGGGGTATCCCTTTCAGACTTGAGTGCAGACATTAATTCTTTCAACAACAGGGATTTGACCATCGTCGGAATCGTAACGGAGGCCCAGGAAGGGATCTCGAAGACGGGAAAGAATTTTGCCAGCCTTGTACTGACTGACTACAACGGTTCACTAAAGATCATGCTGTTTGGCAACGATTATGTCTCTTTCAGCAAGTTCTGCAGAAAAGGACTGTTTTTACTGGTAAAGGGAAAGGTTTCGGAACGATGGAAAGGCAGTAACGAATTTGAATTCAAACCCACCAAAATGGAGCTTCTGGAGGAACTTGCAGAAAAGGCGGAGCATCTTACCCTGGAGATTCCTGTCGACAAAGTGGAAGAAGAGACCATCCTCGGACTGGAAGCCGTGTTGCTCAACAACCAGGGAAAAACGACACTTCGGTTTAATCTGGTTGACTCGGAATCGGATACCCGTATCCAGATGTTTTCCAGGACAAAGAGTGTGACACTCACGCAGGAACTTAAAAGCTATTTGCAAAATCACCCCGAAATAAACTTTAGTATAAATTAATTTTGTAATTTTATACCTTTGTGATCTCGAGCAATATTCAATTTTAAAAAATATATCATGACCATAGAAGTTACTGATGCAAATTTTGAGGAGATTGTCCTGCAATCCGACAAACCCGTTTTAGTTGATTTTTGGGCAGAATGGTGTGGCCCGTGCAGGATGATTGGTCCACTGGTTAGTGAACTGGCCGAAGATTACAAGGATCGTGCTGTGATCACCAAAATGGATGTCGACTCCAATCCTGGCACCGCAGCCAAATTCGGAATTCGCAACATCCCTACCATCTTGTTTTTCAAGGGCGGGGATATAGCCGATAAACAGGTAGGTGCCGTCCCAAAAACCATTCTTGCTGCCAAAATTGACGCCTTACTTTAGGTCCGGATTGTCAATAAAAAAAAACTCACCGGGTGACTCAGAGTCACCCGGTGAGTTTTTTTTATTCCTTTCGGAAGAGGAACTCCGGGGTCAAAGTTTTCGAGGAAAATCCGGGTCCTTCCCACCCAACGCTTAGACTTTTACCACCACCACATTGCATGTATCTCACCTCAAGAAAGTGAAATCCCGCCTTTAGACCGATGGACCCGGGCTCTTCAACCGTGCCGTGATTCCCGTCATTTTCTATCAGCTCCTTCCCATCCAGGTAGAGGTAGCTTCCATCGTTCGAAGAGAGGTGAAAAGTATAAATGCCATCCGCTGGAATTTTCACATATCCCTTGAACCAGAGGCCGAAATAGTTGGGCACCAGGGCCATGCTGATGTTGAAATCTGTCGTAAGGCCGGAAGAAAGTGGTTTCACCAGATCCAGATCAGTTGCCTGTACAAAGAATCTTTCATAGTAATCGTAAGCCAATCCGGGTTTCAGATCTGTAATCAGTACAGCATCGTTCAACGTTGCCTTTCTGAGCCATATTTCAACAGGAACCGAGGACGCAAGATTGGGATGCCAGGCTTTCATCTTTAGCAAAGTCGTCCGGTTCAAGGTGATCGGTTCATGGTAAAGCGCAGAATTCTCATCGGGTTCGGCGCCATTCAGCGTGTACCTTATTATGGCCCCCTCTGTTTCACAAGCGATTGAAATCCTGGTAGATGTCAGAAACAACTCTTCACCTGATTGGATGTAGGGGAGTTTGGTTACCCCTTCACCGTTTTCAGACCAGGGCCTGTTTTCGCTTTTGACGCCCCAGCTTTTGTTGGGTTGAGACCCCATGGTAAAATTGAGTTCTGTCCCTTTCATCAGCTCTTCGTGCCGGACGAAGCAGTTGGGATAGACCTTCCCGTTGAGGGTGGCTGACTGGATGTAGAAATTGGAGGGAGAACTATTTCTGGCCCGAATAACGATGGATTTTCCGTTCTCTAGATGAACAATTGCTTTTTCAAAAAGAGGTGATCCGATGGCATAGATTTGCTGCCCGGGCGAAACCGGATAAAATCCAAGTGAGCTGAGGATGTACCAGGCCGACATTTGACCGCAATCCTCGTTGCCTGCCAAACCATCGTTTTCATTTCTGTAAAGCTCTGTCAGAATTTTGTGGGTAATAAATTGCGTTTTCCAGGGTTCCCCAACATAATCGTACAAATAGGGAAGATGATGCCCCGGTTCGTTGCCATGCCAGTACTCCCCAATTTTAAGAGGATCCTTGGAGGGCATAAAAAAGAGGGTGTCGAGCCAGGTGGCGAATTTCTGATCCCCGCCCAGCAGTTTTTTCAATCCATCCACATCGTGCGGAACAAACATGTATTGATAGGCATTTCCCTCCGAATAGGCCGAATTAATTTTTGGATCAAAAGGTGTCAGCCAGCTTCTGTTGAGCGCTTTCCCGCGCATAAAACCGGTCGAGCTGTCAAATACATTCTCAAAATTGTGTGCACGCTGGTGGTAGTTTTTGTAATCTTCCTGTTTCCCCATGGCCAGCGCCACGCGGGAGATACACCAGTCGTCGTAACTGTATTCCAGGGTCTTGGAGACCGATTCCCCCTGGTGGTCATAGGGGAGGTAGCCTATTTGCTTGTAATATTTCAATCCCAATTTGTCCAGTTCTGCACTGTGTTTCATAGCCTGAAAAGCCTTGATGGTGTCGTAACCTCGAATGCCTTTCAGATAGGCATCCGCTATGACGGGAACAGAATGGTAACCGAGCATGTCGTCCGTGTAGTTCCCCGCCAGCGGCCACATAGGAAGACGGCCACCATCGTCGTAAATCTGAAGCAGCGTCTTGATGAAATCGACGGTCCGCTTTTGATCAATAATGGTAAACAGCGGGTGAAAAGCCCTAAAAGTGTCCCAAAGGGAGAAGACGGTATAATTCTGGAACCCCTCGGCCCTATGAATGAAATGATCCGTTCCGCGGTACTGTCCGTCAACATCCATAAAAATATTGGGCGATAGGCAGATACGATACATGGAGGTATAGAACACGATCCTGTCGTTCTCCTTTCCTCCGGTGACTTCTATGCGGCTCAGCTCCTTGTTCCAGGCTTTCCCTGCTTGACGGGCAATTTCATCGAAGTTCCACCCGGGGACTTCGCTTTTCATATTTTTTCGCGCTCCTTCACAGCTTACTGCAGAGATGCCGACTTTGACGAGAACGGCCTCCTTCGAGCTGGTCGAAAAGGTTGCCACTGCCTTGATGTTTTTGCCCCTGGCGGAGGAAATTTCGCCCAATAGTGAGTCATTTCTGGCTATTTCGAAGGATTTGAACGGCTTGGAAAACTGTGCCACGAAATAAACATACTGATCCCAGGCCCAGCCATGCGAACGGCGCAATCCCTCAATTTCGTGGTCATTTATCCTCGTAATGAACAGATCCTCTGCTCCGTTTGGATGAGCCAGATCGATGATCACCCTGGAACTGTCGCTCTTTGGATAGGTGTACCTGTGAAAGCCTACCCGAGGAGTGGCCGTCAGTTCTGCCTTGACGCCATAATCTTTCAGCAGCACCGAATAATATCCCGGGGTTGCCTTTTCCTCCTTGTGGTCATAGGAAGATTGGTAACCAGTCCCCTTTACGCCTTCCTGTCCGGATAGCAGCCTTATTTTGCCAACAGTCGGCATAAACAAAATATCCCGGTACTCCGGCTCTCCGACCCCGCTCAGGTGGGTGTGGGAAAATCCCAGGATCATTGGATCCGGATAGTAGTATCCGCCGCAGGATAGTCCCCCTTCCTTCCGGGTATCCGGACTCAGCTGCACACTTCCAAAAGGATAGCAGGCTCCCGGAAAGGTTTGCCCATCCCGGAAGGTGCCGATGAAGAGGTTTACTTTTTTGGTATAGTCGCTCTTTTGCGCGTTGCCGTTCATTGCAACTCCCATAAAAATAATGAGATACAGAAAAACGCTCGTTGAAATTCGTGATTTTCTCATCGTAAATAGTATTTTTTTTATTGATTTTTCATCTCCTCGTGTAATCTGCTGCCCTGGGATTGGTCTCGGCAGGCAACAGTATGGTCGTCATCAAAAACAGAGAAATATGCAAGAAAGGCTTCTTTGTAACCATGGACTACCCTTTAAGAAAAACTTTTTCCGCTGAAGCAGGAATCCTAGCAGGATCTGGGAAAAGACGACAGAGATCCCCATGACAAACTCGAACAAGGGAAAAATCAGGTTGTAGAAGGTAAATCCAATCGGCATGATCCATTTGAGGAAGAAGAAGATCCTGTACTGTGCGACCGCAAAGTTTTACGATGGCTAGTACCAATCCAGTACCGCCGACCAGCCAGAACATATCGAAACCGCGCAACACATCGACTGACAGGAAGCGCTTGTCGGCAGATTTTGTCGTTTCCATGATTTGTTAATAGAAGTAGATTCTCACAAATATAGGAAAATCTTTTTCTTGGCTGGCTGGTGATGGAGAAACTTGAAGTTACTTAGCGAGCGTTGGTAGTTGCCTTCGCTCTGCTAAGAACTTCGAGGTTAGGTGTTGATTGAACATTTAGGAATCAAGCGGTCAGGCAAAGCAGTTAAATTCGTTCAATCCCACTACAAATATTTCACATTAATTATAATACAAATTATTGAGCTGTCAGAAGCGATTATTTGAACGGCAGAAACTAATGAATGAATGGCCGTTCTTATTATTAAACGGCAAAAAAAAATCTCATTTAATTGGATTTTCCATAGCGGGCTGGTACGACAATGGTCACTTTGGTTCCCGGATTTGGAGCACCTGGAGATATTTCACTGTACAGAAGATTGGTCTCCGTCCCATATTTCTGCTGTAGCAAAGCGAGCCGTTTCCGGGTGATGTTCATGCCAATTCTTAGATGGTGGTTGCTTTGCGATCCGTAGTTTTCTGCATTTTTCAGTCCAATGCCGGAATCTTCCACCACAATCTGCAGGGAAGTTTCCTGGAACAACTTAAACGAAATGTGGATCATCCCTTTTCCCGCCAGATTGGCTATTCCGTGCCAGACGGAGTTTTCTACAAAGGGTTGGATGATCATGGCCGGAATGAACAACATGTCTGACTCAATCTCCTCCTCAATTTCAATCGTATAGTCAAATTTATTCTCCATCCGCAATTTCTCGAGTTCCAGGTAATTCTTAAGGCGATCCACCTCCTCCTCAAGATTGGTCATGGAACTGTCAATGGCATTGAGATTTTGCCGGATCAACCGGGCAAACTGGGAGAGGTAGATTCCTGCTTCGTTTGGTTTGTTGTGTAGCAGGTAGTTTTGAATGGAGCCGAGGGCATTGAAGATGAAATGGGGATTCATCATGGCTTGTAGTGATTTCTGTTCCAGCAGCAACATCTGGTGTTCCATTTCGTGACGTTGAAGTTGCTGGTTTTTTCTTCTCAGAGTTAGATTGAAAATCAATCCTGCAACTATAAGCAGGATCAAAAAGTAGAACAACGGATGTTGCCAGATGGTTGCATGTACATTGATTTCAAAACCGATTGGCTCGCTCCATCGGGAGGACGATTCTTTCGCCCGAAGCATAAAGTGATAGGACCCTTTCGCCAAATTTTGAAGCACAACCCCATTTCCTTTTACGAAAGTCCAGTCACTGTCGGCCCCTTCCAGTTTGTAGGAATAAACCACCGGACTGATGGAATAGTTGATGCAGCCAAACGAGATATTGACCTTTTGACTGCTCTTGAGGTCGATCCGATCCAGATTGGCCTCATTTTTTTTGTCATTCACTTGAATATTCTGGAAATAGGGAATGGGTGTATATGCCTCTGAATTAATTAACTCCCTGCATGGTATAACAGTCAGTCCATCCTCACTGGCAATGTAAAGCTGGTTGTCATTGCTCGCGAGTGCATAAATCGAATTGAAATTGATGTTCACCAGATGCAAGTTTATGGGCTCCTTTTTCAGAATATTCAAAGGATGTTTACATACATATATATTTTTTGAAGTGGCAATAAAGAGTGTCGAATCTTGGTAAACCAGGTGCTCAATCTGAAAATCAATAGGTTGCTCGAATGCAGTGGATAGCTGGAAGATTTGATGGTCGTGCAGAATAAAGAGGCTGTCTCCCTCGATGTTGAAGAGCTCCGTTCTTTCGTCAAGATTCAGATGTCCCTTGACAATTTTGAAATTGAAACGGTCCAGTTCAGGGTAAGGCTTTTCTACCCCATTTTGAAAGAGATAAAATTTTCTGGCATTGATGACCAGATCATTGTTCGAATTGTAAAAAATGTTGTAGATTCTTTCCCCGATCTGGGTGGGTTTCATTTCACTGAATAGCTTATCGGGAGGTATGCTGTAGATTAAATTTTGGTTAAATGAACTGATCTCATTTCTTTGCTTGTTGTAAACGATCTTTTTTAGATTCCGTTTGGATTGAAATACATTGGCATAGCTAAATTTTTTCCCCGACGAATTGAGTTGAATTCCTTTCACCACAAAAGGCAACTTGCTTGTTTCCCCTACCAGCAATGTTTCATGGTTGACCTGTAAAAGTTGGTTGAAGGAATTCTCAGTATTTTGAAAATTTAATGCAGTTACCAGGTTGTCTTTCAAAAGATAAACATCTTTTCCATTGGTGCACCAAATCCCGGAACTGTCATTTCTGCAGATGGCAAATACACTGTTGTTTCCAAAGTCCGAATTTTCGAAGTGACGATAACGACTAAAATAGGGGTAAACTTTATAAATACCCTCTTTTTGAGAAGTGATCCATATGTTGTTTTCGTGATCCTGAATCACCGATTCGGCCTCTTTGATGTCGAAGTGATAGATCAATTTCTTGCCCCTGAAACAGTACACTCCCTTATCATAGGTTGAAATCCATAGTACTCCATCGTTGTCCTCCAGGATCGAAGAGATAAAATGTGATCCTGTAGAAGGAAGTATATCGGAGCTGACCACAGAGGCTAAGCCGGAATAGCGCCTGGCTTCATAGATTTTTTCATCCCGTGACTTGGTAATGCAGTATTGTACTTTATTTGAAGAAACAATCATGTCAATGATTCCATGCATACTGTCAATCAAAACAGGTAACTCCGACAATTTGGAAGCTCTGAATAGACTATAGCGCGCCCATAAATTATATTCTCCGCTTGGTGTTTTTTCCAGATAGTGAACATCCTTGGCTTCCACATTGATTTCGCCTTTATTCCCGGAGGAGTGGATGGGCTGTAACTTGAATTTTTGAACGTTATTCTGCGGATCTAGTTGATATATAGCATATTGTGGATTTTGATAAAAATAGATGTTGTGTTGTTCATCCTCTGAAAAACTTCTGGAGAAATAGGTGCTTTTTAAAGAATCCAGAAAAGGGGTATTCTTTTCGTTGTATAGGACATTGTTGTAAAAATAATTAAGGGATGAATTGACGTGGAAAAACCAGATCCTGCCAAAGGAATCCTGCTCGATGTTGAAAACATCGTTGCTGCTAAGGCCATCCTGTTTTCTGAAATAAGTAAAATTGGTGCCGTCAAATCTGGCGACACCCGCATCGGTGGCTATCCAGAGGAATTTATCCCTATCCTGAAAGACTTTATAAACATTGTTGGAAGGTAACCCCCCGGAGGTCGTGATGTGTGTGACAAAGGGATTCTGAGCCGAAAGGTTGAATCCGGCCAATAAAAAGAGCAATGGATACAGGAGTTTTCTCCTTATCAATTCATTCAATGGATTTGGTGAAATGTTTAATAGCTTCCCTGAAGTCATTCAGTCTTCGGCGGGATATACTCAACGAGGTCCCGTCTATCAGGGAGACAAAATTTCCCTGGTAACTGGAATAGGCTTTCAGATAGTTTAAGTTGATGATAATGGATTTATGTATCCTGAAAAAGGCAGGCTGGTCAAGTATTTTTTCAAAGTCACCCATGGTTTTCGTTGCTACAATTTTCTTCAGACCCGACAGGTGTAAAATGGTATAGTTGCTATCGGCTTCCAAATACATAATATCGGATGTATCAACAAGCTGAAATCCGAATTGTTCAGAAACCGTAATCTTTTTGATGAATTTGCTGCCCGAGTTGATGCTTTCATTAAGGTTGACAAGCGATTCGTGATAAATTTTTTTCTCAGGTTCCTTGCTTTTCATCAACAAGTGATGCCTGATGGCCTTGGAAACAGCTTCCCTGAGATCTTGGGGGGAGATGGGTTTTAGCAGGTAATCGACGGCGCTTGCCTTCAATGCACGCAAGGCATAACCTTCAAAGGCAGTAACAAAAATTACACTGTAAACTCCTGTCTGGATGGAGGATAAAAATGAAAATCCATCTTCCTTGGGCATGGATATATCCAGAAAAATGAAATCTACCTCGTGCCTGGAAAGCAATTCACGGCCTTCTGCTGCAGAGGCGGCCAGCGCTACAACTTCTACCTCCTTGCAGTATTGATAAAGCAACAGTTCCAGCACTTCACGGACGTTTCTTTCATCATCGATAATTATGGCACGGTACTTTTTCATCATCTCAAATATACCTTAATTTTAGTTGAATATTATCAATTGGAATTAATTATGATAGGTTTATGCTCAGGCACAAAGAGTTTTAGTTAATAAAGGACGCCGGTATTGAAATATTTACAATTCATCCTCCGAATAACTTGGAAGTCGGAAATGCCAAATACGTAAGCCGTTCTGCTACTTCAACCACTCAAGCACCGCCTCCACAGGAAAATGATCCGATAGTTCAATCGGATCACGATGATAGGAAATAGCCTTGAACCGCTTGCTGTGAAGAATGTAGTCAATCCTGAAAAGGGGCATAAAACCGTTGAAGGTATTGGAGATGCCAAATCCTGCCTCCGTAAAGGAATCATCTAAACGACTTCCAAGAATGTGGTAGGTATAGGAAAGAGGCGTATCGTTGAAATCACCGCAAACAATCACAGGATAGGGGCATTTGCGGATATGGGCTGCTACCGTTCTCGCCTGACTTGCCCGAAAGGTAAAGGCAATGATCATTTTTTTACTGATCAAACGTGCTTCCCTGAGTTGTTGTTCGTTCGTACCCGTTTTATCCGGATCGGTCAGGGAGTAATCTTCCGGAGTAATCCGGTACGATTGGAAATGGCAATTGTACACCCGGATCGTGTCGCCGGGTCGCAGCACGATGTCAGAAAAGAGTACCATGTTCGCGCTGTGTTCGAATCGAATCTCCCCCATCGAGACAATGGGGAATTTTGACAGGGTTAAAGGACCTGCACTGGCGATGGTATGTGCCAGGTGGTAATGCCGGATGCCGGGAAGCGCATCGCGCAGTCCGTCAGGGCTCAACCTTCCGCTTTTGAACAACCGAGCTTCCTGAAGACAGATGATGTCCGCATTGGCAGATCGCAGGAAATCGGTGATGCGCGGATGATCCAGCTGTTTGCCGGAAATATCTTTAGAGAAGTAGTGAACATTGTAACTGAGAATTTTCAAGGCTCCTTTCCCGGACCTCAATCCGGGTATTGGCTGCACGAAATTTAGCAGGTGTTGAAATCCGATCAGAATGACGAAAAGAGAGAGGAGCAGTCTTTTCGATTTAAGCAGGGCATAGGCAACGACAAACAGCAGATTGATAACAAGAAGATAGGGATAGAGCAGTCCAAGGAAGGCGGCTGGCCAAAAGCTGTCGGGAGGAACAAGAACCGCTCCATAGAGTAGAAAAAGCAAAAAGGCAAAAATCAGATTCACATAGAATCCAAACTGTGACCCCATATTTTTAACTGCTACCTTTTTCATTTTTTGCCACTCATTCTGAACAACATCTCTTTTTCATCGGCGGTCAGCGTGTCATAACCGTTCGTGCTGATCTTGTCAAGAATGCGGTTGATCTCCTCCTGTTGCGCTTTCTTGCTCTGGTTGTATCCATATTCCCGATAGGAGCCCGAATTGTAGGTAACAGTCAGCTTTTTCCCGGGTTTTGACCAGTTGAAGATATGGTCGAAGAACCGTTCGGAACCCTTCGAAATGTCGAATCCGGATTTAAGCAGTGACATGTAAAGAAACCCCCAAAAGGCACCACCAAGGTGTGCAAAATTGCCTCCCGCATTGTCGCCAGTCAGATTGACCACATAAAGCAATACAGAGAAAAGTGCAATCCATTTGATCTTGACGGGTCCGATGAGAATCAGGTGGATCACGTGGTTGGGAACATAAACTGCCGTAGCTACCACGATGGTAATTACCGCTGCTGAAGCTCCCATCAATTGGGTAAATGCGATCGATTGCTGAAAATAGGGAAAGAAATTGTAGGCAATCATGAAAAAGAGTCCTCCGGAAATGCCCCCGAAGAAATAGAGACATAGCAATTTGCGGGGCTGATGGTATTCGAGAAAAATTCGTCCGAAGGAGTAAAGCCAAAGCAGGTTGAACAGGATGTGCCACAGCTCGTAATGCAAAAACATATAGGTAACGAGTGTCCACGGACGTGAAATAAACTGTCCAAAGGAGGCCGGCAAGGAGAGCCAGTCGAGGAACACAAGATGGTCATTGCCTCCGAGAACCAGGGAAACAGCTGTCAGCCTGACCACAATCCAAACTGCAATGTTGATGTAAATCAACTTTGTCAGGTAGGATCCGTGCTGGTAAGAAAGCTTTATTTCGTCCGTGATTCCCATGTCATTCCATCTACATTCAACTGTTTATCCCAAATGCAATCAATCTCCCTCTCAAACTCCTCATCGCCGAAAAATCGAATATCGATTTGTTATTCCCGGCGTCAATAAAAATTCTTTGAATTGACATTCCAGTACCTTAGCAAAAGGTATCCAAACAACATCCCGCCCAGGTGTGCAAAGTGGGCCACATCGCTGTTTGCCTGAGAAAATCCAAGATAAAGTTCAATCAATCCATAGCCAATTACAAAATATTTAGCTTTGATGGGGACGGGAGGGAACAACAGCATCAGTTCCGTATTTGGGAACAGCACTCCGAAAGCGAGCAAAATGCCGAAAACTGCACCGGATGCTCCTACGGTCGGGATGTTGATTTTTTCCTCGAAGATGCGCTGAACAATCTCTACCCCTTGCTGGGTATAAGCCGCATTTCCCGGTGCATCCGACCATTTGTTGATGAAATCGTGTACCCAGGGTGCTGCCTGACTACCCAGATTGGATTTGACGAAGGATGCCAGCAGTTCGGGCGATGGGGTATTGGCAAAGGCAGCTACCGTTTTGGCTACGTGCGACAACTCCAGGTAATTCACAAAAAGATGCAACGTGGCAGCACCCAAGCCTGTGACCAGAAAGTAGATCAGAAATCGTTTCGGACCCCAGACCATTTCGAGCACTTTCCCAAACATATACAGGGCAAACATATTGAAAAACAGGTGGCCGAAGTTGGCGTGCATAAAAATATGTGTCACCAGCTGATAAGGCCTGAAATTGGGCGATCCCGGATAGTATAGCCCCAATTTTTCCGTAAGATCGATGCCGGCAGGTTTCAAGGCCCAGGTGGCGACCAGCATCACGATGTTGATAAGAATCAGATTCTTGACAACTGGTGGTATGGAATAGGGGGAAGATGGACGATATTGCATAGGTAAATTTTCAGATCATTTTATGCAAAAATAAGGAATACGACGAGAAACGCTAATCTTTCAGGAGATTTTCGATGTCAGCCAGCGCAATGATTGAAATGATCTTCTTGCCGGAGGGAGAAAATCCAGGCGACTGGCAGGCAAAAAGTTGGTTGAAGAGGGCACTCATCTCCTCCTGCTTCAGGGAGATGCCATAATTGACGGCGGAGGACAAAGCCAGGACCCTGGCCAATTGGGCCTTGATCTCTTCCATTAGATCGACAGGCCTGAATTGGAAAGAGGCTATGACATTTTCTACCAACTCCTTGGCATCGAGATGGCTCAATACGCCCGGAGTACCGTCGATGTAAAAATGATGACCGGCTTCTGCCCTAATTTCAAAACCCAGCTGGTGCAATTCGTCGCGAAGGGCATTCAGAATTTCGGCGTCGGCAGCGTTCAATTCCAATTCTGGTGGGAATAGCTGCCGTTGACTTACGGACAAATGGGAATTGAAATTCTGCATGAAATTCTCGTACAGTATCCTCGCATGTGCCTCCCGCTGATCGATGACCATCAGGCCGGACTTGACAGGTGTGAGCAGGTACCTGTTTTTGAGTTGCAGGAAATTGGCCGATTGATAGGTTTGCTCTTCTCCCATTGGAAAGGTAGTCTGCCTGTTTTTGGCTTCTTCGGGCTGACTTTCGATGTAGAAATTTCCTCCGGGCCCCGTTCTCCGGGCTTCATTCTCCGGGCTCCGTTCCCCCTGTTCCATCCCCTGATAGAGCTTCTCCCACTGACTGATCTGATCTCCTTCCCTTCCCCGGTAATGTTCTTGGTGGAAAGGGTTGTAATGACGGTTGATTTCGATCTCCGGGGGTGCAAAACTACTGCCCCTTCCGGGGAGGAGTGGAATGTCGATCGATCCTTGCTGATCGAAATCGATGGCAGGCATCAGGTTGTATTTCCCGATGGACTCTCGTATACAGGCGCTAAGAATTTGCCAGATAGCCTGTTCGTCCTCGAATTTAATCTCCGTTTTGGTCGGGTGAATGTTGATGTCGATTGAGGCAGTATCTACCTCCAGGTAAAGGAAGTAAGAGGGAATTGCATCGGGAGGCAAAATTCGCTCGTAGGAGTGCATCACTGCCCGGTGAAAGAAGGGATGCTTCATAAACCTGCCATTCACGAAGAAGAATTGCTCTCCGAAACTCTTCTTGGCAAATTTGGGTTGTCCGATAAAGCCGGATATTTTGACAAGAGTCGTTTCTGCATCGACGGGTGTCAGACTCTGGTTGATCGCCTTGCCGAAAAGCCCCACGATTCGTTTTCGGACATTTTCGGAGGGAAGCTCGTACACGGGAGCCTGGTTGTGAAAGAGCGATATGGCCAGTTCAGGGTTGGCCAGTGCAATCCGTTGTATTTCCGTGATAATGTTTTTTAGTTCGTAGCTGTTCGATTTCAGGAATTTTCGTCTGGCGGGAACATTGAAAAAAAGATTTTTGACAGCGAAGTTAGAGCCTTCCGGACAGTGGTCGCCTTGTTGTTTTTGCAAAACGGATCCCAGGATGTGCAGATAGGTTCCCAGCTCTTCACCCTGCTGGCGGGTCCGCAATTCGACATCCGCCACAGAGGCAATGGAAGCGAGAGCCTCCCCGCGAAACCCCATCGTCCTGACCGAAAATAGGTCGTTGGCTTCCCGAATCTTGGAGGTGGCGTGACGTTCGAACGACATCCGCGCATCGGTGGGCGACATTCCCTTGCCGTTGTCGATCACCTGAATCAATGTCCTTCCGGCATCCTTCACATACACCGTGATTGAGTCGCCCCCTGCATCAATGGCATTTTCCACCAGCTCCTTGACCACGGAGGCCGGCCGCTGGATGACCTCACCAGCTGCTATCTGGTTGGCTACTGAATCGGGCAAAAGATGGATAACGTCAGTCACGGCATTGAAAAATAAAGTTTGGACAAATTTGAAAATTTTGGAATCGTCCGCAATGATCAGACAAATATAGCGGATATTTTGTAGAGACCTTGTTCCGGGATCAAGGTAAAATGGAAGGGATCCGGATCAATTTGATGCCGGAATATTTCATTTTCTCCTTAAAAATCGGTAAATTTAGGATACCTGTGAAAGTTGAAAAACTGGGAGAAAAAAAACGGTTCTATCTCCTCCCGGGATGATCTTCCATTGCAGAAGAAAATATAATTCGCAAATTTTTATCCTGCTTCAGGTAGATAGGAACTATTTAACAGCGGTCGGATGTTGGTAAAAACTTACGGAAGTGCAGTGCACGGCATCGACGCGACCACGATTACGATCGAGTGCGATGTGTCGAAAGGGATTCGTTTTAACATGGTCGGCCTGGCCGATCTGGCGGTTCGTGAGAGCCAGCAACGAATCGATGCCGCCTTGCGTTTCAATGGCTACCGGCTTCCCGGAAAGAAAACCGTCATCAACATGGCGCCCGCAGATATTCACAAGGAGGGTTCTGCCTACGACCTTCCCATCGCGATGGGAATTCTCACGGCATCCGAACAAATCATTGCACCCGAGATAGGGAGGTTTGTCATGATGGGAGAGTTGTCGCTCGACGGGGGATTGCAAACGGTAAGGGGTGTCCTTCCGATTGCAATCCGGGCGCGGGAAGAGGGCTTTGAAGGACTCATAGTTCCCTTGCAAAATGCGCGTGAAGCCGCGGTTGTGGACCGACTGAAGATTTTCGGCGTGGAGAACATCCGCGAGGTGATCGATTATTTTAGCAGCGCCATCCCGCTCCGGCAAACCGTGATCGATACGCGGCAAGAGTTCAGCGCGGGGAAAAGTAGGTTTGACGTGGATTTTTCAGAAGTAAAGGGGCAGGAAAATGTCAAAAGGGCGCTCGAAATTGCCGCAGCCGGGAGTCATAATTTAATCATGATCGGTCCGCCAGGAGCCGGCAAAACGATGCTGGCCAAAAGGATACCTACCATTCTGCCTCCTTTTACCCTGAAGGAAGCCCTCGAAACAACCAAGATTCATTCCGTAGCCGGGAAGATCGGGCGGGAGACTTCCCTGATGATCTGCAGACCCTTCCGCAGCCCGCACCATACAATTTCGGACGCCGCTTTGGTGGGTGGTGGAACAATCCCCCAACCAGGCGAAATATCCCTGGCACACAACGGCGTTCTTTTCCTGGATGAACTGCCCGAATTCAAACGCTCCGTGCTCGAAGTGATGCGTCAACCCCTCGAAGATCGCACGATCACCGTTTCGAGGGCCAGAAGTTCAGTCGAATTTCCTTCCAACTTCATGCTGGTGGCCTCGATGAACCCCTGCCCCTGTGGATACTACAACCACCCGACCAAGCAATGCGTCTGTGCTCCCGGTATTGTCCAAAAATACCTGAACAGGATCTCCGGCCCTTTGCTCGACCGGATCGACATCCATCTGGAGGTGGTTCCTGTGCCGTTCAACCAGATCTCGGCAATGAGTTCAGGAGAATCGAGCGATACGATCCGTGCCAGGGTGATTGCGGCGCGAGAAGTGCAGCGCGTTCGTTTCGAAGAGGCGGGCATTTACTGCAATGCCCAGATGACTACCAAACTGCTTCATCTCTATTGCACCCCGGACCGGGCAGGGGATGCCATCCTTAAAAATGCAATGGAGAAACTGGGCCTCTCGGCCAGGGCCTACGACCGGATTCTGAAAGTAGCCAGAACCATTGCCGACCTCGAGGGGGCCGAAAATATCCAGGCCGACCATCTCGGCGAAGCTATTCAATACCGGAGCCTGGACCGGGAAGGGTGGGGATCGTAGACTTCAAAAATATTTATCATGCGCAACTCCCCCTCGTTTGAGCGCAGCGGTAACGAGGCGGATTCAGGTGTCCTCTTTAAAGCAAAATTTATTTTATAAAAGTAAATAATTATTTACCTTTGCATTGCACAAATCTTCATGAAATGTTCTGAATTGTATCGGATCCTACTTGCTGCCGGATGGTATCCTGTTTCGTCGAGGGGTTCGCATGTTAAAATGAAGCATCCTGCCAAACCGGGCAGCCTTATTTTTCCGAATCACGGAAGTCAGGAATTGGGTAAGGGTATTGAACTTAAAATCCGAAGGGATGCCGGGATTAAATAATTAGTGAATCAGATGAAGAAGATCGGAAGAAGGATAAAAATGATGGTAGAGAAAACGGATACGGGATTTTCGGCTTATTGCGTCGATTACCCTATTTATACAACCGGCAAGAATGTAGCTGATTTGATGAACAATGCCCAAGAAGCTGCAAACCTCTATTACGAAGATCAAAAGATAAATGTCCTGCACGAAAACATAAAGTTCGAACTCGATTTCAGACAGTTCTTCCAATACTATAAAATCTTAAATTCTAAATTATTGGCGGATAGAATCGGCATGAATGCGACCCTCTTATCCCAATATGTTACCGGACATAAAAAACCGTCCGAGCGGCAAACTGAAAAGATTCTCCTTGGGATTCACCAGATTGGTCAGGAACTTGCAGAAGTGAACCTTATTTACAAATAAACATTTCCGCAACTCCCCCCTGTTTGAGCTTAGCGGTAAAGTGAGGACCGCAACTGCTCGTTTGAATCGGGTGCACGATTGCCAAGCTTTCTGTCTGAGGAGTTAAAAAAGAGGGATGATTATAATTTCACCCTACCAGATTACGATCCTCACCGAATCTGAGGTGGCACCTTTGCATCCAAAAGCATCCTCAAACTCCTTCATTAACGGAAGTGCAGCGTTGATTCTCCAACGGGCTGGGGAGTGGGGATCGGTCTGAACCTGGCTGATCAGACTCTCGTTGGTCATATTTTCACGCCAAACCTGCGCCCATCCCAGGAAAAATCTTTGTTCCGGGGTAAACCCATCTATCGGCTCAGGACGTTTTTTGCCCTCCAGTGATTTTTCCAAGGCATAATAACCAAGGGTCAATACACCCAGGTCTGCAATATTCTCACCCAGAGTCAG
>CAINVV010000191.1 GCA_903854235.1 uncultured Bacteroidia bacterium
GTTATGATGCCCAAAACAACCAGTTTTCTCCACCAACCAAGGAAATTATTTTCAGCGCGAAGTTAAGGAAGAACGACGGTTTGCTGGTGACTTTCGTAGGGGAGAAGGAAGGAGTCGGTTATTTGGAAGCTAGAAAAATTGTCTCCGAATACGTCGCTGAATGTCTGTTCAAACTTGAAAACCGCGAAACGGTTGAATTCGATCAGCTAGGAAAACTCCTTTTCGATCCCCACGACAATCTTATTTTCGAAGTGGATCCTCGGGCAAACCTCAGAGCCGACGCATTTGGACTGGGTGCTTTTCATTTTCCACAACTCGTTCACAAATACAATCAGCCACCCAAACCTATCTTCCGGGACAAGGAACCGGAACCACAGAAAAGTCGCCGCCCACAAATGAAATATCTGCTGATTGCCATCCCGGTGCTGGCGGTCCTCTTTTTTATCCCGCTTAGTAAGTTCATACTCCATAAAGACTCCCCCAACCAGACGGCCCAAAATACCGCCTCTCTTACCGTTACGGATGCTCCTCCTCCCGCCGTTCCGGCACCGACCTCCGCAACCATCGCTGTTCAGCCGCAACCGAACAGTGAGGCAAAGACTGGGACCAACGAGTTAGAGACGCAGATTCAAACAGCAGAGCCATTACCGGATCATCAGCCTGTTGTTCAGACGGCAGTAGCTCCAAAAATTATTCCTCTGGAGAAGGAACCAATACAGACAGCTGTTCAGTCAATTCCAGTCCAAAGCGTTTCTGGTAAATTTCACGTAGTTGGCGGATGTTTTAAAGTGAAGGAGAACGCCGACAAACTTGCTGACAGACTTGTAAAACAAGGATATCACGCTTACGTTTCCTCCATGGGAAGAGGCTTCTTCCGTGTATCTGTCGAGAGTTACCTAACCAGGAAAGAGGCTGAACAAGGCCTCGAAAAAATTCTGGGTTCTGATCCACAGACCGGATACTGGCTGATGGCCGATAAAAAATAACTACAGGACTGCAGATTTTTGAACCTGGCGGAAGACCCGCATAAAATTTCCACCCCAGATTTTCCTGATATCGGATTCTGAATATCCCCTTTTGACCAATTCAAGGGTGACATTTCCCATTTGGCTCACATCCCTGCAACCGGCAAGATCACCTCCTCCATCAAAATCGGTCCCGATTCCAACGTGATTGATCCCGATCACCTTCACGATGTGGTCAATGTGGTCGACCATATCCTGTACATTGGCCAGTTTATTGGGAAATCTTTTGGAAGTTTCGCGGTACTCCCGATAGGCCTCTTTGGTTTGCTCATCCGTTAGTCCCTGAAAATCGTTGTATTTTTTATTTACAAGTACCATCGCCGAATCTCTTTTCGGATTGGGATCTGCTTTTTTAACATAATCAGAGAGGAAGCACATTTGAATGACCCCTCCGTTCTTAGCCAGGGCCTTCAACTGGTCGTCCGTCAGGTTGCGGGGATGATCACAGATGGCCCGTGAACAGGAGTGACTAGCGATGACAGGCACTTTGCTCAGCCGGATCACATCATAAAAGGAGTCGTCCGAAATATGGGAGACATCAATCATGACACCGTATTTATTCATCTCTGCCACCACCTCTTTGCCAAATGGGGACAAACCGTGGTGTTCTGCTCCTTTTTTCTTGTCGGTGGAGGAGTCACAAATATCGTTGTTGGAGGTGTGACACAGGGTGATGTACCTGACCCCCATCTCGTGAAATTTTTTGACCATGGTGAGATCGTTGGCAAGTGCATACCCGTTTTCCACGCCAATGAAGATGGCTCTTTTGCCCTGTTTCTTCAACCGGTAGGCATCGTCTGGCGTCAGTGCGATCTCGGCCTGGCCCGAATTTTCTGCCACACTCTTGCGGATGGCTGCATAAATCTCAAGCGCTTTCTTCTTTACGGCAGCATCCCCCTCCGGAGTCCTGGGTCCCTGTGCCACAAAAACGGCAAAAAACTGTGCATCCAGTCCTCCCTCCTTCATTCTGGGAAAATCACACTTGGTGCCCGAAGCTGCCATATCATTCCGCTTGCCAACATCAAAGCCATCCCGCAAAAGATTGAGCGGCGTATCGGAGTGGGTGTCTATCGTCAGGACCGATTGGTGAATCCTTGCTGCCTTTGCCTCTGGAGTCTCTTTCCCTTTGGCTACTCCCTGGATAAACATAAGGCTGAAAATCATCGCGGCACTCCCCAGAACAGTTTTTTTCATATCGTAATTTTTGTAGAAGTAATCTAATCCAAGACAATTCCTGAACGCCTTTGAGGCAATCATTCGGTTCTTATCTCTTAACTCTCAGTTCTCAACTCTCAACTTCCCTGGTTGCTGAACTCCGCCAACCGGCTCAGGTATTTTCCAATGATGTCGAACTCCAGATTGATCACACTTCCTTTTTTGATCGCATGAAAATTGGTGTGCTCAAACGTGTAGGGGATGATGGCCACCTGGAAGGAGTTCTTTTGCGAATTCACGACAGTGAGGCTTACCCCATTGACAGTAACCGACCCTTTTTCAACAGTCATGTATCCCTGACGGGCTTTCAATGGGTCAAAATCGTAGGCAAACGTATAATACCAACTCCCATCTGCCGCTGTGACCTCCTGACAAACAGCAGTTTGGTCAACATGTCCCTGAACAATGTGCCCATCCAACCTGCCGTCCATCTTCATGCTTCGCTCCAGGTTGACCTCATCACCAATAAGAAGCAGTCCAAGATTGGATTTGAGCAGGGTCTCCTTAATGGCTGTAACCGTATAAAGCTCTCCTTCTTTCCTGACAACGGTCAGGCAAACGCCGTTGTGGGAGAGACTCTGATCGATTTTCAACTCCCCTGTAAAGCCACATTTCAAAGTCAGGTGAACATTCTCCTGATCCTTTTCGATCGATACAACCGTACCCATTCCCTCAATAATTCCTGAAAACATCGCTGAGTTATTAAAAATTTTTACGAAGATAACAGATATTCGAGATGGTCGTTGTGCCGGGTCCGATTGTTCATATAAATTCTTTTCCCTACCCGGGTTTACGTAAATATGAACTTTGCTTGCTTTCGGTTGTTTACCTCTTATAATCATTCTGATTAGTCGCAAAAGTGGAGAAAATCTCTTTCTTTTCAAGGGAAATGACTATCTTCATCCTTGAATTCAGTAGTCGTGAGCGTATGAATATCAGATCACTCACGTCCCCCGGACTCGTGGCTATATAACATAATATTTTATTATCCAACTACTTGCAATTGTGCTGACCGGATCATAAACTGAAGGTTGATACCTGCTTTCACGGAAAGATCCGGATGATTTTATTTCATTTATCTATTAAAAAGGGCTCCCTTATCCTTTTCAATATGAAAATTTTCCTATTTCGACGATCGGTACTATTCCCGGTTGGTTTGTTGCTTATGCTGGCAGTAAGCCCCAAAAATGCCAAATCCCAGCAAGATCCAATATATACTCAGTATTTGACCAATCTTTTGTCGATTCAGCCTGCCTATGCCGGCATATCGGGGGTGCTGTCTGTTTCTGCACTCTCCCGGGCACAGTGGGTAGGCTGGGAAGGAGCTCCCAACTCCAACACATTTACAATGCATCTCCCGCTGAAGTCGTTCAATGTTGGATTGGGTCTTTCGATCGTCAACGACAAATGGGGGCCGATTCTGCAAAATGGGCTCTATGCCGATTACGCCTACCGGATCCTGTTAAGACCGAGACAGTACCTGGCACTGGGGATCAAGGCCGGATTCAATACCTACCACGCCAGGTTTACCGATCTAGAATTAAACGATCCAATAGATCCCTCCTTTGCCCAGAATGTCAACTTCAGGTTATTGCCCAACGTTGGATTCGGCGCTCTCTGGCACAGCGACATCTTCTTCCTGGGCTTCTCGGCTCCCAAA
>CAINVV010000192.1 GCA_903854235.1 uncultured Bacteroidia bacterium
CCAGCATATTCAATTCGATATTCTTTTGATCAAACGCCATTGTTTTTACCTTTTCAACGATTTCATCGGCACCATCGAGGGTGATGAATCCCAGGATGGCAGGTGCCAGAACACCGGCGACTCCATTGCAAATTCCCATGATGCTGATGCGTTTGGCTGCACTTTCTATTGGACCCAGAATGGTCACATAGGGATTGGAGGCGGTTTGCAACAAGGCCATGCCGGCCCCTTGGATGAACAATCCGGTCAGGAATAGTCCATAGGTTCTGGTAAGTGCTGCCGGGACAAAGAGAAGCGAGCCTACCGCCATGGTGGCTAATCCGGTGACCATCCCCTTTTTATAACCCGTCCGACTGAGTAACCAACCTGCAGGGACTGACATAAAAAAGTAGGCGATGTAGAATGCAAACGCAACCAGATAAGATTGAAAATTGGAAAGTTCACACGCGATCTTCAGGTAGGGGACCAGCACCGCACTTAGCCAGGTAATAAAGCCGAAAACGAAAAAGAGTATGCCGATGATCACGATCGGACTGAAACCCTTTGATTTGTTGAGTTCTAATTTGCTCATGGTAGTAGTTAAAAATTGGATGCCGCAAAATAAGAAAAATGTCTGAGTTTCTTTACCTGAAGCAAAAGCTGCCGGGAATGATTCCAGCCTTGAAAGTACCAATCAGCGAACCGGAAGCAGAGAAACGGGAAATCACTCCGGATTGCTGGTAATCCAGGGCATCACTGACATAGATGTCTCCGCTTACAGGATCAACGCCAAGTCCATACAGAAGACTTGACACAGGGGAGAGAAGTGCCTGACCAGGAAGCTGATTGGCCGAAACCTCCATTTTATATACTTTGTTACCCAGGAGGTAAAACAAGTATTCCCCTTTTCCATCGATGGTTAGTTTGACAGGTTTTGCCCCGGCCGGAAAGCTTAAGCTCATTTCAATGGAATAGTTATTAGGATCAATCCTTTGTAGCATCGCAACACCCGAAGTGTTATTTCCCGGTAGGGACTGACATAGAACCCATATTTTGCCGTTGTGATCTGAAATGATGCCACAAGGTTGAACGCCAACAGCTATCTCACGGATGACCTGATCCTTTTCCGTGTCTATGACGAGGATGGTTTTGTCGGCCGACCAGCAGGTTACAAACAAATACTTTCCAAACAGCACCATTTCTTCGGTGGAGGGGTGCGAAGGGCAAGGGACGAACCCCGTTATTTGCTTGGTCGTCGGATTCACAATTGAAATTTTACCTGCATACAAGTCTGACACATAGGCCTTTTGATCGTTGATGATGTGAATATATCTTGGAGAAGTGAGTCCGGTTATCTTTCCGGTATATTTTCCGCTAGAGGTATCCATAACATAGATCTTGCCAGAATTATTAACTACCACGAATCCACTCGATTTCCATCTGCTCATCGATTCTGCTACGTCTCCCAGTGGCAGACCATTTACCTTGTAAAAGATATCATTCTGGACTGCCCTTTTTAGAGTATCGTAGGAACTTAAAGTGGCGTTTCCGTACATAAAATTACCCTCGTTGACGACAAAAATGGTACCGGCAGGCAGAGCCAAACTGGTCTGCATCAGGTGTGCCTTCACCCAACTATCGTCCTTCATGCAGCTTGCAACCACCATGAGCAATGTCAGAAGGAGATAACTGTTTCTTAAATTGTTTTTGATCTTAAAAGTCATAACGTACTACCAATTGAAAATTCCTTCCCGGCATGGGTCTTTGCAAAACGGTGCGATAATCCTCATTTAAGACATTTAACACCTTTCCTTCAAGTGTTAAAATATTGTTTTTCAAGTGTATTATCCTGCTTAATTGAAAGTTATTCATTATATAAGGATAGATATAATCCGAGGCGGTATCCTCACTGTTGGCAGTGGTGGTGAACCTTTTGCTGTAGTAATTCCACATCCAGTCCAACTCAAAGCCAGCATAGGCCAGGTTGAAATTCAAATTGGCCGAATGAACCGGAATATAGGGCAGTTGTTTGCCATAGGCCGAACTGCCGGATGATTGGTTGGTGGTGGCAGTATAGGTATAATTGACTCTTAAACCATACCGAATGCCTCTAAAATTCCCTTTCCAGGTTGTATTCGCCTCCAGGCCTCGACTTTTTACCTGATCCATGTTTGCCGGCTCCCAATATCCCTGATAGGTTGGAAGCCAGATGATCCAGTCCCTGACTTGTGTCTCAAACAAGGATAAACCTACCTGAAACTGATCCTCACCTATGGAAAAGTCATCACTGACGCCAAAATCTGCAAAAATGCCTTTTTCAGGCCTCAGAAGTGGATTTCCCCCGGGAATAAAGTAAAGGTCATTGAGGGTGGGTTGGTGGCTGTTTTGGGCCAAAGAACCCGAAATATGGAAGGATTTGTAGGGATTCGGCCGAAAGTTGATCCGCAGGAGCGGAAGAAGTTCCTTGTGGACCAAATCAATCCACAATTCACGCAAGAGGAAGACGGCATTCCATCTTGAACCAAACTGCTTTTCCAGGGTAGCATAGAGCGAATTTTCGAACCTGTTCTTGTCGTAACCGGAGTTTGTTGCAAGCGAGATTCGATTTTCCGAATTAACTGACTGAAAAACAACCTCTGCACCGGTTTCAATGAAAAAGGATTCGTCAAATTGATACCTGTAGGAAAATTTGTTAGCGAAGGAGAGAATGTTGGCATTCGCATCCATCACCAGCTGATCAGGAGCACCGCTAACCTTGTTTTCAAGCTTGTAGACCGAGTTTTGCACATTGAGTGCAGAATGTAACGTCCATTTGTATTTTGGGCCAAATTTCTTCCATTCTGCCACCGAACGAAGTGCATTTTCGGTTTGTCTGTTGACATTCGCAGCCTCGTTGCTTTCGTTGGTGAGTAATTGAGGGATGCTTCTGTCGTTGTGCTGAAGCCAGGTTTTCAGGGAAATAGTCTGATTTGAAGCAGTTTGCAGGTAGAATTCCTGTAAAAAACCGTAATTTTTATAATCACCGTCTTTGTTTCGGGCCGATGAAAAAGTGTAATTTCCCGTTAGGGGATCCAAAGTTGCATTCAGTTTGTTGATAAACGGGAAATCGTTTTGTGAAGCATTGTAGAATAGGGCACTCTTGGATTGAATCTTCCGGTTCCCCAAATTTATTTGCGCAAATTCATCGAGTGTGCCATAGCTGCCGTACCCGGAAAGCAGTTTTCCCGAAATTGTATTGTTCCAGTTGGCCCTGTTATCGAGCAAAATGGTTCCTCCAAGAGCTCCTGCAGATTCCGTAAGGGAAGATGAGCCATGAAGCAATTTAACTTCCTCTGTAAAATAGACCGGGATCAGGGAGAAATCGACCATTCCAAGCATGGGAGAGTTGAGTTCGAGTCCGTTCCAGCTCACTTTCGTATGCGATGGAGCCGTTCCACGGAAGGAGGCAGTAGCCATCGCACCCCTGCCGTATTCCTTGATGAAAAGGGGAGTATTTTGGGATAATAGCTCTGAAAGCCTTACAGTACTTGACTTTGCTAGAACCATCGAATCAATTTCTGATCTTTGTTGACCGAAAGTATCTGCCTTTTTCCGACCTATAATCTCTACGGTTCTAATACGAAGTGTATCTTTCAGGGATTGGCCAAAAACCGGTTGACAGGGAGGAACTATCAGCCAGAAAACTACCAGGAGAAAGACAATAAATTTCATCAAATAAGTTATGGTGAATGATTTCCAAATTACTATTCCAAAAAATCACAGCCTGTTTTGAGGCAAAAAACAAACAATTGGATCATTAATAGCTGTTTTTATCGAGTAGATGTAGGTCTGCGGCACCGCTCACCTCTGTAGATACCTCATTTAACCATCCGGCAATTTGAAAGACACTACTCTGGACCTTGATAAAGTTGATGGATTTAAGGTTGGCGGGTATTCCATTTGCGTTTACTGCCGAGGAGATATCCAAAAAGTTGGCCTTCAAAGTAGCATTGTAATCGTTGTTAAAATAGCATTCCGCATATCCAAAGCTGAAAAGTCCGGTTCTGACCATCCAAAGCGGGGTGTTGGGATCATCTGAGCTATTAAAATAGGCATCTGGAAGCCGCTCCCCCGAAAAAGTGACGGAACTCTTGTCACCGTAACCCGCCCACCACCAACTGCCGGTTCCAAACTCCGGGATCAAAGTACCCGATTTGCCCTGGTTGTCTTTCCAGGTTACAAAACCTGAAGTGCCAGGTTGATAATAGGTTACCTGATAATTGTGAATGGTTTCCTTATGATTGTATTCACTTCCTTTGATTTCGTACCACTCCCCATCATTGGGCAGCCCATCGTTGTTGGTGTCGGCCATCACATAGACGACTCCGGGTTCAGAAGCCACCGAAGGTTGTGTGTAAAGCGCAATATCCGGACCATTCGTATTGTTGATGGCATGATCAAAACCTGCTATCACATATCCTCCCCATCCTCCAAGGGAGGTGTAGGATTTCCCGTTAAGCCATGGTTCTCCCATGAAACTGTTCCCTTTCTCACTGGCAGAGAGCAGGGAAGCGTGTTGACCTGGACCATATTGGAAATCAAATATCCTGGTAACATAAGCGGATTGATTGGCAGATTTAACAATCACAGGGTCAACGAGTGAGTCTTTGGAACAGGCAGATAAAGAGATAAAGGC
>CAINVV010000193.1 GCA_903854235.1 uncultured Bacteroidia bacterium
CTTGCCCCGGACGACCTCCATAAAAAATCGCTTCGCCACGGAGCAATCACCACCGAACTGGAAGATAAAGAGATGCGCTGGCTGGAACTGGGAGAATTAGCATAATAGTACTTCAAGTACTTTCTGAAAGTAAATACTTCTTGAACTCCCCAAACTCCAGTCCCATCGGCACTGTCTTCTTCTCCCCCTTCATAAATTCCTGTAGTCGTTCAGGCATGGGTACATTCCCTTTGCCTACAATCTCCTCTACTGTTTCCGTGAACTTGGCAGGGTGCGCCGTTTCCAGGAAGATTCCCAGCTCATCGGGCTGTAAATGCTCCTTCAGTGCCCGGTAGGCAACCGCCCCATGCGGATCGGTCAGATATTCCGTCTTGGTGAAACAGGATAACAGACTCTCCCTGATTTGATCATCCGAATAGGTGGTTCCCGTCATATCTTTACAAATCCCGGCATGATCCTGTCCATACAGATCCAGAATCCGGGCAAAATTACTGGGATCGCCCACATCCATCGCATTGGCGATGGTCGATACGGAGGGTTTGGTCTTGTAAATTCCATTCTTCAGATACTGGTAAACCACATCGTTGCTGTTGTTGGCAGCAATGAATCTTTCAATGGGTAATCCCATCCGTTTGGCCATCAAACCTGCCGTGAGATTTCCAAAGTTTCCGCTGGGCACGGAGAAGACAATTTTTTTATGCTTTTTCTTCAACTGGGCCACCGCATTGAAATAATAGAATGCCTGAGGCAGGAATCTGGCAACGTTGATCGAATTGGCCGAAGTAAGCACCATTTTACGTTGCAACTCTTCGTCCATAAAGGCAGATTTTACAAGTGCCTGACAATCGTCAAAGGAACCATCGACCTCGAGTGCCGTAATATTCTGGCCCAGGGTCACAAACTGCTTCTCCTGGATTTCACTTACCTTCCCCTTTGGATAAAGCACATGCACCCGTATTCCTTCAATACCCAAAAAACCGTTTGCAACGGCACTGCCGGTATCACCGGATGTTGCAACCAGCACATGAACAGTCTCTTTTTCTTCGGAAAGGAAGTAAGACAGCATCCGGGCCATAAACCTGGCTCCTACATCCTTGAACGCCAGCGTAGGACCATGAAACAGTTCCAGTGAATAGATATCTGGTTCAATTTCAATCAATGGGGTACCAAAGCTAAGCGTTTCGTTCACAATCTCTTCCAATTTTTCAGCAGGAATATCCTCTCCGAAAAATTTCTCGGCTACCCGGAAGGCCATCTCCTGGAAGGTCAGTGTCTCCATCTGTGCAAAAAAAGATGGATCAAGCGGATAGATGGTTTCCGGCATGTACAATCCACGGTCGGGGGCTAGGCCTTTGGTAACTGCTGTTCGGAGATCCACCTCCGGCGAAAGCCTGTTGGTACTGTAAAATTTCATCTGTTTGGCTATTGTTTTTTAATTGCCAGATGGAATACCCAAATAATCACTTTCAGAAGTATGAATCTCTGCATCTGGGTATTTCATGTCAATTTGTCAATGAGAAAATTTGAAAATTTTCATTTGAGCAGCAATGCTTCCATAAACTGCTTTCCAGTTAACTGGCCGTAACTTCCGAGTTTGGCAGCTGCTTCATCGTAACGATCTACAGAATCGGGTTCGGATCCGGGTCTGAAAATCGTGAATGGCACAGAATCCCTGGTATGGGTTCTCAATTTCCAGGGTGTCGGATGGTCGGGCAACATCGCAATCGTGACGGGTTCCTCCATTTTCTCACACGCTTCCAGTAAATATTTGAGGATGCGGTGGTCCAGGTATTCGATGCAACGCAGTTTCAGGTCATAATCCCCTTCGTGACCGGCTTCGTCGCTGGCTTCCACATGAAGGTAGACAAAGTCATGATTTTTAAGTGCTTCAATTGCCGCTTCCGCCTTTCCTTCATAGTTGGTATCATAAAGTCCGGTGGCACCCTTCACCTTGATGACATCCATCCCTGCATAGACGCCAATCCCCTGTATCAGATCAACGGCAGAGATGACGGCACTGGTGTCGATTCCGAAAAGTTCCTTGAGGCTCTTCATGGCAGGCTTGTATCCCGGCGACCAGGGCCAGATGGAATTGGCAACCTCCTTTCCGACAGCCTTCCTGGCACTGTTGACAGGGTGATTTTCGAGCAACTCTTTGGATCGGTGCATCAGTTCATTCAACAGCTGAGAAGTGGCATTTCCCGAGGCATCACTTGCCTTTGGCAGGAGAGGTTGGTATATTTTCCCGGGGACATCGTGCGGAGGAGTGCAGCTTACGAACTTGTTTCCTCCCTTGATGACCAACAGGTGACGGTACGAAACTCCGGTATAAAAACGGATGGTTTCGTTACCAAGATGGGTATTCAGGTGCTGAATCAACTGATCGGCCTCCTCCGTCGAGATGTGGCCGGCCGAATGGTTCAGGATGATCTCACTTTTCAGGGTCACCAGATTGCATCGCAGGGCCAGGTCTCCCTCCTCAAGGGTCACTCCGATGCTGGCAGCCTCAATGACGCCGCGCCCTTCGTAAACAGCCTCAACATCATAGCCAAGAACGGCCAGATTGGCAACTTCGCTTCCGGGATGCAGGGAGTCAGGGATGGTTTTCAATACCCCGCTACGACCCATTTTGGCCAACAAATCCATGCTGGGTTTTTGGGCTGCCATCAGCGGAGTCTTTCCCCCGTGTTCGGTTTCAGGCTGATCGGACATACCATCGCCCAGTAAAATAATATACTTCATTCTTGTAACTAGCTTTTCAATTTATCTTAACTTTTACGGATGGGGTCGCGAAAGGTTTTGTACAAGATCCTGAAAGGGATCGTAAGATCAAGGACCTATTAAATCCCTGGGCCCTTCGCTTTACTCGCTTTCCCTTTCCGGGTATCCCTTTCCTAGATATTCGCAACCTTGATCAGATCCGCAAATACCCCGGCGGCAGTAACTGCCGCACCGGCTCCGTATCCTTTGATCAGCATGGGAGATTCGTTGTAGCGTTCGGTCGTGAGCAACACGATGTTGTTACTGCCTTCGAGATCGTAGAACGGATGGCCGGGACCAACAGCCTGCAGCGAAACGGAAGCACGTCCTTCTTCCATCAGACCGACGAAGCGCCACTTTTTATGTTCTTTCTCCAGTATCACCCTTTCGGCTTCAAAATGGGCATCCATTTCGTGGATATCCCGCCAGAAATCCTCCAGTGTCGAACTGAAATAGCGATCCGGAATAAACCGGTTCTGCACGACCTCTTCCTGGCTCAGTCGATAACCGGATTCCCTGGCCAGAATGACCAATTTCCTGACCACATCCACGCCACTCAGATCGATTCTTGGATCGGGCTCGGCAAACCCCTTTTCCTTGGAAAGCAGTATGGCCTTACTCAATGGAATTTCACTGCTGAGTGTATTGAAGATGAAATTAAGGGTCCCCGATAGAACCGCTTCTATCCTGACAATCCGGTCACCCGAACGTTTCAGGTCATTGATGGTGGAGATAAGCGGCAATCCAGCGCCCACATTGGTTTCAAACAGATACTTGACGCCGTGGTTGGCAGCCAGTTCCTTCAGATCCCGATAGGCTTCGTAATCGGAAGAGGCAGCCACCTTGTTGGCAGCAACGATGGAGATGTAATTGTTCAAAATGGAGTGGTACTGATCCGCTACCCGCTTCTCCGCCGTACAATCGACAAAAACGGAGTTGAACATATTCATCTCAATGATCCTGGAACAGAACCCCTTCATGTCAGACTTTTCTGTCTGGTCACCGGAGAGTGCCGCAGCGATGGAGCTTGGATCGAAACCATCCCGGTTGAAAACCATAGACCTTGAATTGGCCACTCCACAGATTCTTAACTTTAGACGGTGATCTTTCTGGAGTTTTTCCTGTTGCTGACTGATTTGCTTGATCAGATCCCTGCCAACCGTTCCAATCCCAACAAGAAAAACATTTAGCTCTATAAATGGGGAGAGGAAAAAAGATTCGTGCACGACATTCAAGGTCTTGCGCAGGTCAGATTTCTTGACAACCCAGGAGATATTCTGTTCGGAAGCTCCCTGGGCAATGGCCACCACGTTTATACCATTCTTTCCAATGGTATAAAATAGTTTTCCCGCGATGCCTGCCGAATGTTTCATGTTCTCGCCGACAATGGCTATGATGCAAAGATCCTCTTCACTTCCGATCTTGTTGATCAGGCCGGAGGCAATCTCACGGTCGAATTCCTGCTGAATGGCAGTAATGGCCGTTCTTCCCTTTGTGGAATCGATGGCAAAACTGATGGAATTTTCGGAGGAAGCCTGTGATATAAGAATAACATTGATCTCTTCTTTGGCCAGCGCCCCGAAAAGACGCATGGCAATACCCGTCACACCGACCATACCCAATCCCTGAACGGTAAAAAGGGATATTCCGTCGATCGAGGAAATCCCCTTGATGGGATGTTCCGCAGAGGGATGATTCACATTTCCGATGAGCGTTCCTTCTGCCGTGGGGTTCATCGTATTTTTAATCTGAACCGGAATCGATTTCTGGTAGACAGGAAGGATGGTGGGCGGATAAATTACTTTGGCCCCAAAATGTGAAAGTTCAAGGGCTTCACTGTAAGTAAGCTGAGGGATGGTGTAGGCTTTGCTGATGACCCTTGGATCGGCTGTCATAAATCCATCCACATCGGTCCAGATTTCCAGTCTCTCGGCATTCAGGGCAGCGGCAAAAAGTGCCGCGGTATAATCAGAGCCACCCCGGCCAAGGGTCGTCACCGTGCCATCGGTGGCTGAAGAGATGAATCCCGGCGCAACGGCGGTGCGACTCAGATTGGCACATCTTTGATGGATCAGGTCGTAGGTAAGACCAAAATCCACATTGGCACGTCCGTGGTTCTTATCCGTCCGGATGACGGCTGCGCTGTCGATCAGTTCGGCATCCAGAAACCTGGAAATAAAAAGGGAAGAGAGTCGCTCTCCGAAACCCAGCACCTTGTCCAGTGTCTTGGGGGTTAGTTCGCCGATCAGCCGGATGCCCTGAAGTATTTTCTCCAGTTCATCGAACAGGGTTTTCATCTTGACAATCACTTCGTCTATTGCCTGAGCATCGAAGAGACCCTTCAGGATATTTTCGTGCCGAATCCAAATTTCATCCAGGCTGCCACTAATTTCATTGCCCCTGGCTCCGGTATTGGCAGCTGCCAACAGCATATCCGTCACTCCTCCGACGGCACTAACGACAACGATCAGTCCAGTTTGCTGATTTCGAACTATTTCGTCGATTTTCTTTATATTTTCAACGGAACCGACGGATGTTCCTCCAAATTTTATAACTTTCATCGTACTTGCATTACAGTTTATCACATCAGCCCAGCTGCAAAGGTCAAAAAAAAATCTGAACCGAAGCTGTTTCGATCCAGATTTTGCCATTATTTTACATTATCTTATTTTTCGATCGAAGGAGTGTAATTGTTAATGATCTTCTTTTCAATCTCTTCTGCCAGTTCAGGGTTATCTATCAACAGTGCCTTGACGGATTCACGTCCCTGTCCGAGTTTGGTCTCTCCATAACTAAACCAGGAGCCACTCTTCTTGATGATGTTCAACTCCACGCCCAAATCAATAATTTCACCGGTTTTGGAGATTCCTTCGCCGAAAATAATGTCAAACTCAGCCTTCCTGAAAGGTGGAGCAATCTTATTCTTGACAATTTTCACGCGGGTATGGTTCCCCTGCACCTCTTCACCATCTTTTAACTGGCCGATTTTGCGAATGTCGACCCGCACAGAGGCATAAAATTTGAGGGCATTCCCACCTGTGGTCGTTTCAGGGTTTCCAAACATGACACCGATTTTCTCACGCAACTGATTGATGAAAATGACACAGGTCTTCGTTTTACTGATGCTGGCCGTCAATTTACGCAGTGCCTGCGACATCAGTCTGGCATGCAATCCCATTTTGGAGTCACCCATTTCCCCTTCTATCTCGGCTTTTGGAGTCAAAGCAGCCACAGAGTCAATCACTATGATGTCGATGGCACCTGAGCGGATCAGGTTATCGGCAATCTCAAGGGCCTGTTCGCCATTGTCCGGCTGTGAAATCAGCAGATCATTGATGTTGACGCCCAACTTGGTTGCGTAACCGGGGTCAAATGCGTGTTCTGCATCAATGATGGCAGCAATGCCACCCAATTTCTGTGATTCTGCGATGGCGTGAATGGCCAGGGTTGTCTTGCCGGATGATTCGGGCCCGAAGATTTCGATCACCCTTCCTTTCGGATATCCACCTATTCCAAGGGCCAAATCCAGAGCGATGGATCCGGAACTGATGGCAGGGACATCGTCCACCGGCTTATCACCCAAACGCATAATCGATCCTTTGCCATAACTCTTCTCAATCTTATCCATTGTCAGCTGCAATGCCTTTAATTTCTCACTGTTCACTGACTTGTCTGCCGCGGCAGCCTTTACATCCTCTTTCGCCATGTTGTATCTGAATTAAAATTTTAGCTCTTTAACCAATTGTTCGGTATGTTTTTTTGTATCCACTTTTTTAATGATCTTCTCTATGATTCCTCCTTCGTTGATCACAAAAGTGGTTCGGATCACGCCCATGTAAATCTTGCCGTAATTTACCTTTTCTCCCCAGACACCGTAAGCCTGAAGGATTTTTTTATCGGTATCAGCCAGAAGGTTAAAACGCAATCCGTATTTATCGATGAATTTTTGGTGCGACGGACTGCTATCGGGACTTACGCCGACCACATCGACCCCCCTTGAAAGCCAGAAATCGTAGTTTTCGCTCAGATCACAAGCCTCGGCAGTACATCCCGGCGTATTGTCTTTCGGATAAAAGTAAAGAATCAGCTTTTTACCCTTAAAATCAGTCAATGAAAGGGTTCGGCCATCCTGGGTAATCCCTGTGAAAGCGGGAGCAACGGCACCTTCAGTCAATGTTTCCATAAAAATTTCTAAATAATGTGTACATTACAAATTTAGGTGAATCTGACCACTTCCCGAAATCCCAGAGGTTAAAAATTCAATTAATCTCCCCAATCGTGATAAATGGGTTAATTTTGTATTTTTATGCCGGATTTTGACAGAGAAACACAGCATGAACAAAGCATTGCTTTCGAAACGGATTATCGTACCGCTTTTATTTACATTTTTTTCCATCCACCTCTCCTTCGGGCAACAAACCGTTGGGAAAGAGACACTTGCCATAGACTACTTTCATCAGGGTGATTTCGAAAAGGCCCTACCGATATTTGCAAAGCTTGCACAAAGCTATCCAGACAATGCCATGTACAATTACTACTATGGTGTGTCACTCATCAAAAACAACATTTTCGAGACCGCAGCCAAGGAGGCGCTTCTCAATTCCGTAGTAGACAAAACCCCCGTCAACGCCAACTTCTATCTTGGAAACTATTTCCATGCCTTGGAACAGTGGGGAGAGGCCATGGATTTCTACGACAGGTATGAAAAAGTTGGGACCAAACAGGAAAAGAAATCACTAAAACTTACCTCCTTTGTAGATCTCTGCCAAAAGAAAGTCAATCCATTCAAACCAAAAAAATCAACAGACAGTACCCTTTTTGGGGATGCGATGCTGAAACCACCTCCCTCCATCGATGAAAAATCATTTCCAATCCCTGAAGCTCTTAAAAATGCCACATTCAATTTTCAGGTAAACGAACTGCTGGCCTACCATCGCATCAGCGATTTCCGCAGCGAAGCAAGCAAAATATTGTTTACAAAAGCCTGGATGTGTACAGGGATGAACGATTCCATTCTCGTCCTCACAGATTCACTTCGGAAAGTGCATGACCAAATTGCCAGGGTGGATACCCGGCTCGGTCTGGTCCAGCAAATTGTGGATGGCGAACAAAAGTCTTTCCAACTGATGCGCGACCGGGAGAAATTCCTGGAGCAATCACGGGTGAAAGAATCCGCCTTCTGGGACAAGGAGGGTAAAAAGGAAGCGATGCTCTACAACAATTCCATTCTGGCACGGGAGAACAAAATTACAGCGGTAAAAAATCCGGAACCGAAATCACACGAGATACCTCAATTGCCTGTGGTCAAAACAGATTCTGTCCCGGCGACCGATCAGCAAGCCAGGGTAGTGCCGGAGAAAGTTCCGGCCAAGAGTGCTCCGGCCGAAAATATCCTCTTCAAGGTACAGGTGGGTGCCTTTAAAAATGGAGTGATTTCACAGTTGTTCAAGAAGGCCTATACCAAGGTCAGTAAGCTCAGAAAAATTGATAAATTCACGGATCCCAAGAAATTCGTAGTCTACACAGTAGGGAATTTCAAACATTACGCGGATGCAACAAAAATGAAAGACCAATTGTTATTGGAAGGGATGAAAGGGGCTTTCGTGATTGCTTACCAAAACGGATTGAAAATTCCGGTTACACAGGCGCTCAAAATTACCGGAGGAAATTAAGATACTTTTTTCATCTTTGGATATAAATACTTGGGTTAAGGTATGGATACAGATAAATCGATCCGAAACAAAGACAAGCACTCAGAAGGAGTGGGGAATGAGAATTCACTCGTACTTTATAACGATGATTATCACACCTTCAATTATGTGATTGATGCCCTGATGGAGATCTGCAACATGGAGCGGGTTCAGGCCATTCAGTGCACCTATCTGGTGCACTACAAGGAAAAGTGTGAAGTAAAACGAGGTCCCAAAAAATTACTTACCCCTATGCGCCGTGCCCTTTCTGCCAGAGATCTAAAGGCTACCATCCACTGATCCGGGTGATTTTTTCCTGAATAATCTGGAAAGAAATCCAAACATTATTTCGAGAAGAGAAATCAATCTCCCGTAAAGTTCCCGCAGCAATTTTCTGATAATTGGCATCTTGTCCTCCCTGGGCCACAGCATACCCGTTTTAATGCAGTAATCTTCGTACTCGTCACCAAAATACCTGATCAGCAAACGCTCCTCCCTCCGGATCTGAAAAAGACAAAAAGGGGTGACAAGGAAAAGGGACACCGGACCAGCGATCCAGTTTTGAATCATAAACACCTGACAAACGGCAACACCCAACAAGGCCAAATACATCGGATGACGAACGTAGCGATAGGCACCCGTCCTAACCAGTTCCAGATCCTCCTTTAATTCCTGTCCGGGAACCCACCACCTGCCCAGGTCAGACAATGCCTTGACAAAAAGCCAGATGCAGAAGAAAAACAGCAAAGCTACAGGGAGGGTGAGCCATTTCCAAAAGTGATAGTCGGTGGATCCAAAATCTATGGAAAAGAGGTAGATAAATGGAATTACCTGTATTCCGGCAAAAAGAAGAAACAGGAACAACCGCTTTTTCTTCTGGGCATTCAGTATCTTTCTGTCTGCTTCAAAATTTTGAAAATAGTAAAGCTGCAGAAGTGCCAAAAGGGCAATTCCACAGAGAAATATGGTCTCCAGAAAGGCACGTTCCATGCTGAAAGATTTCTGTTCAAAAACTAAGCCTGATGATTCCGGGAAGAAAACACCTGAACCGCATCCTGCAAAACAAGCATTGGACCGCCAAAATTCAGATTTGTCATTTTCATTCTACCCACGAATGGGAAAGAGGCAATTGTTCAACGAAGATACCAACATTTTTAATTGCGGAAAGAAACAATCTTCCATCCTCCCGCAAATATACGTTGCCGCACCCAAGGATCCGTTAAAAAAGTTGTGGTTTTAATTGCAGAAACATTGCCTTTTATCATTGCCTTACGCTCAATTCATACTATTTTTACAAAATAATATCCGGAATTGAGGACGCATCGTTGGAAGTCAAAAATATAAAGGCTCTGGTTGATGCACGTGTACAATCCGGCGAATTTAAATGCAAATTCCAATCCAATGAAGACTATTTTTGCTGTCCTCGTGCTGTTTGCCTCCTGTGCCTATGCTTTGGCAGAAAATCCAGGAAATAGCGCACCCGTTAAAAAGAATTTTGTACCCGAAACGCCCAAACTGGGTTCGGACCTCATGACCCCAGAAGTATTGTGGTCGTTCGGCCGGATTGGGTCGACCAATGTATCTCCCGACGGCAAACAGGTGCTATACGATGTAACTGTTTTCAACATCAAGGAGAACAAATCTTACCGGGATCTTTACCTGGTACCCGTTGAAGGAGGGAAAAGCATTCGAATCACGGATACGCCAGAAAAGGAATCCGAGGCCATTTGGCGTCCGGATGGAAAGAAGATCGGATACATTTCAACAGCTTCTGGCGATCCCCAACTTTGGGAGATCAATCCAGATGGTACGACCCCGGTGCAAATATCAAAAGTAAAGGATGGAATATCCGGTTTTAAATATTCCCCGGATCAAAAACACATCTTTTACATCGCCAATGTGAAACTGGACAAGGATGTCCACGACAAATACCCTGACCTGCCCCTTGCCAACGCACGGCTTTACGACGACATCATGTACCGTCACTGGGATACCTGGAGTGATGGAACCTATCAGCACGTATTTGTAGCTTCCTATTCCGAAGCCGGTCTTACCAACCACAAAGACCTTCAGTCTGGTGAACAATTCGACTGTCCACTGAAGCCCAATGGTGGAACCGAACAAATCGCCTGGAGTGCAGACGGAAAGATGCTGGCATATACCTCTAAGAAAAAAGCAGGCAAGGATTATGCCCTCTCCACCAACTCCGACATCTACCTTTACAATCTTGAAAAAGGAACCACCACCAATCTAACGGAAGGAATGATGGGTTACGACCAGAATCCTGCATTTTCGCCTGATGGCAAAAAAATCGCCTGGGAAAGTATGGAGAGGGATGGTTATGAAGCCGATAAACTAAGACTCTTCGTGGCAGATCTGGCTTCAGGAAAAAAAGAGGATTTTACGGCAGGATTTGACCAAAATGTTCAGGGGCTCAGCTGGTCGACCGACAGCAAAGGACTGTGGTTTATTTCCGATATCCAGGCAACAGACGAGATTTTCAAGCTGGATCTCTCCTCCCGAAAAATAGCCAGAATTACCAACGGGATACACAATTATCAAAGTGTCGCTCCAGCCGGAGACAAACTGATAGCCTCAAAGGTCTCCATGTCACAACCGGCCGAATTGTACCTGGTCGATCCCAAAACAGGTCAAGATAAAGCACTGACATCTGTTAACAAAGGGATTCTCGACCAGCTGACACTGGGAGAGGTTAAAAGTAGATGGATCACGACCACCGACAACAAGAAGATGCGTGCCTGGGTCATTTATCCACCCCATTTCGATCCAAAGAAAAAATATCCGGCACTGCTTTTTTGTGAAGGCGGACCTCAAAGCACGGTAAGCCAATTCTGGTCATACCGTTGGAATTTTCAGATGATGGCTGCAAACAATTACATCATCATCGCTCCCAACAGGAGAGGCCTTCCGGGTTTTGGACAGGAGTGGAATGAGCAGATCTCGGGAGACTATGGTGGCCAAAACATGAAAGATTACCTGACGGCAATCGATACCCTTGCGGCAGAACCCTATGTCGACAAAAATAAATTGGGAGCCGTAGGGGCCAGTTACGGAGGCTATTCCATCTATTACCTGGCTGGGATTCACAACGGAAGATTCAAGGCTTTTATCTCACACAGCGGGATCTTCAACCTGGAAGCGATGTACTCGACCACGGAGGAGATGTGGTTTGTAAATTGGGACAACGGAGGTTCCTATTGGGATAAAAATAATGCAGTTGCACAGAATACTTACAAAAATTTCTCACCCCACAAACTGGTCCAAAATTGGGACACCCCCCTGCTTGTCATCCATGGGGAACGTGACTACAGAATACCTTATACGCAAGGGATGGGAGCTTTCAATTCTGCCAGATTAAAAAACATTCCTGCCGAGCTGTTGCTTTTCCCAGAAGAAAATCACTGGATCCTTCAGGCTCAGAACGGTATACTATGGCAACGTGTTTTCTTTGAGTGGTTAAACCGCTGGTTAAAATAGAATTTGTCAACAAATTTTGTATATTTACAACCTATTAAATGAACTCAACAGGTCCTTCAGGATATCCTTACCAGGGCCACCTTACACATAACGTATCAAATTCGGCTTTTCTGAATTAGGCAGAATTTTGGAATCACTTATAGTTGAATATAATGAGCAGCAAAAGACTTTACGATAAAGTAATGACCATAGTCGGAACCTTAATGATCTTCTTCTACTTTGGACTGGCATACATACTTGTTTTCACCAACCTCCTTCCTGCAGAAAAGACCATGAAGGTTTTCTTTGCCGTTCCGTTGTTGTTGTACGGATGTTACAGAGTTGTGCTTTCGTATCAAAAAATCAGGGAGAATTTTTTCGAAGAGGAGGAGGAGTAATTTCGGCCTGCGGTGCAGGTTACAACCTATTCTGAATTTTATTTAAATTCAATCTAAATTTTACGAGTATTTTGTACTGTTCTAATTTGAAATCTAAAGGGTTCATCCAAAAAAAAAATAAGAATGTTATAAAATATTGCCCTATAACAAATTTGATTTATTATTATTGCAACGAAATTTTAACCACTTGTAACTAAATTTAGTGAGACAGTCTTCAAAAAAAAGGGATTTGAAGTCGATTGGGTATGTAATCAGCGGAGCAATGTTGCTTTTATTGGTTGGCATTCAGTGTGCTAACCACAAAGCTTCCGAGATGACAGAAACGCCAACGCGTGGGAACATTCGCATCATCGCGGATGAATCTTTCGTGCCCATTGTTGAAGCTGAAATAGCCACATTTACTACGCTTTACAAGTATGCCCACATTGCGCCTGTTTATCTGGCAGAAAAGGATCTGATTACCGCCTTTCTCAAGGATTCCATCAAAGTGGTAGTCACCTCCTGGGAACCAACAGAACAACAGAAGGCATTGCTACTCAATACCCAAACGATTGTCAGAACGACAGCAGTGGCCTATGATGCGATCGCACTGGTGCTCAACAAGGAAAACAAGGACTCGCTGCTCACCTACCAGAATGTCAATGATCTTTTCACCGGCAAGCTTACTGACTGGAAAGAGATCAATGCTACTTCCAAACTGGGGAAAATAGTCGCTGTATTTGACAACGACAAATCGGCCAACATCCGGTATTTTAGGGAACAATTTAGTTTGGGTGCGCAGTTGCCACCCAATTTTTACTCGATGAAGAGCAATCCGGAAGTCATTGATTATGTGACCAAAAATAAGAGTGCCATCGGATTGGTAAGTATCAACTGGATCGGGAACAAACAGGATTCGACCAGCCGCTCTTTTTCCGACAAGATCAAAATTGCAGCCATTTCCAGCAAGGTACTGGATGCAGGCTCCTATTTTCTTCCGGTACAAGGATCCATTTACGACAAAACCTATCCCTTCACCAGAAAGGTCAATCTGGTTTCCAGGGAAAGCTTCAGGGGGCTGGGATCGGGATTTATATCGTGGTTCGCAGCCGAACAAGGACAGCGGATCGTCCTGAAATCTGGACTGGTACCTGCCACCATGCCAATACGTTTGATTCAGATTAAAAAATAATTTTAATATATTTTGAAAATGATACATTGTTTTTTTAAAAGAGCTTCTGTAATCCTGGTGCTGATGATGCTTTGCAGTGTCGCCGGATTAAAGGCACAAACGATTGAAGATGCAATCACTGCTACAAACAATGAGCAATACGACAAGGCAGACCAGATTCTCCAGGGTTTGGTAAAGAGTGCTCCTACCAGCAAGGTATATTACCGTCTGGGAGAAAACATTCTCATGAACTTCTTTTCGGATTCGATTTCCAATTCACTGAAAGTCATTGCTGCTGAGGCAAAACAACAGTTTGAAAAGGGAATTGCACTGAATCCAAGCGATCCTTTGAATTATGTTGGTTTGGCAAAAGTAGCCTCTTACTCTGGCGACCAGCAAACAGCTGCCTCTATGCGGGCTAAGGCAAAGAGTTTCCTTCTTCCCTACAAAAAGGTTTCCAAGATCCCCAATCCACAGGAATATGCCTACACACTGGCAAAACTGGCGGAGTCGTACATCGTTTTTGAAAAGGTAGATACAACTCAGGCCATGCCCAACATACGGGAAGCGCTGAACATTGACCAGAAAAACGGAGAGATCTTCATCATCGCAGGTGACCTATACCTGTTGGTCAACAATGGATCACTGGCCATAAAAAACTACAACAAAGCGCAGGAGATTGACGTAAAATCACCTATGGCGAACATGAAAATCGGCAGTATCTATTTCAAAGGCAAGAACTTGCAAGCAGCCATCCCCTACTACGAACAGGCCATCGCCCTTGATAAGAACTATGCCCCTGCCTACCGCGAACTCGGACAGCTCTATTCCATGGCAGCCAGGTTCAAAGATTCAAAGGATTATTTTGAAACATACCTGAAACTGACCAATCAGAATATTCCCGCCAAGATCCGGTATGTAAACGCCTTGTTCTACTCCAAGAATTATGCGGAGGTTATCAAGAATGTGGAAGACATTTTTGCCGTTGACAAATCCAGGACCTATTTGAACAGAATTGCTGGCTATTCAAGCTATGAATCCGGAAATTATGTACAGGCGCTGGCGTATATGAACAAACTTTTCGAAACGCTGCCAGCCGACAGAATTCTGAAGAAAGACTACATCTACTATGCCCGCATCGTGATGAAGAAAAATGCTTCCTTCCCAAAGATGCTGGTAGAGTTGGATAAGGCAAATACTGAACTCGCCAAGGTTAAAGAAAAAAATGAGTCTTTAAAAGGTGCAGCCAAGGAAAAGGACAAGGTGAATGAAGCCCCGCTTGCGGCAAAGGTAGCAGAACTTCAAACCGGGGTTGATGCTGTCGAGAAAGAGCTGGCCAAAGCCTATGAAGCCTATGAAAAAGCCATTACCTTCGGTGAAGAAGACGCAAGCCTGATTCAGGAAAAAGCCAATTCCCACTACATGCACAAACATTATGCGCATGCAGCAGAAACGTGGAAAAGACTAATCGCCAAAGGGAAAGACTCGGAAGAGAACTTGCTTCAAATTGGCAAAGCCTATTATCAAGGCAAAGAGTACGACAAAGCCGATGAACTTTTCAACCAAATCATCGCAAAATATCCAGATTACCTTCCTGCTTATCTTTGGGCTGCAAACAATGCTTCAGCCAAGGATCCGGACGCCAAACAAGGAGTTGCCAAACAGAAATTTGCAGCATTGCTGGCTAAAGCCTCTGTGGATTCTGTCAAGAATGCCAATGAAATTTATGATGCACTCCGCTATCTGGGATACAATGCACTGCAGGCTGACAATTACGAAACAGCCAAGGCCTACTACAACCGTATGGCCAACCTGAATCCCAACAACAAGGAGATCGTCCTTAAGGCATACAGCTCAATGGCAACCCTTTACACCTCCGCAGGAGAGTACAACCGTGCAGTTGAGTTTTACAACAAAATACTGGGTCTCGATCCGGGGAACGCCCAGGCCAAACAATCCATCCAATACATCCAATCGGTTCAGGCAAGTGCCAAACCAAAGGCCAATCCAAACGAAATTTCAGGTATCATCAAGGATAGTTCAGGTACACCTATCGTAGGAGCCTCCGTCAGGGTGAAGGATACAGCAGCAGAAGCATGGACTAACGCAAAAGGCGAGTACAGGTTCACCATGCCAGAAGCATCCACCACACTGGTAATTGGTGCCAAGGATTTCAAATCCATTGAAATTACAGTGACCAAGACCAGGGTTTACAATGCCACATTGGGCAAATAATTAAATTAGGAATCAACAGAAAAAAAATAGAGATTCAAAAAAGTTTTATTTAACCACGAAAACAATTAAAAAGATGAGTAAAAATTCAGGTTCATTCAAAAAAATGTTCGAGTCATTTTTTGCAACAGGTGCAATTCTTATTGCATTTTTGGTAGCGTACTACCTGTACACCAACATCATGGGAAGCCCTGTCAACTTCGAAGGTGGCAATCCAAAAGGTACACCGCTTCCAGGCAACTACATGGGTACACTTTATAAAGGAGGTCCAATTGTTCCTGTCCTGATGACATGTATTTTGACATTGCTGATTTTCATTGTTGAGAGATTTATTACTCTTGCCAAAGTTCAAGGTAAAGGCAGTCTCGATGCATTCGTTGCTGACATTCAAGGCTTAACTGCCAAAGATAAAGTTGAAGACGCTATCACAGCATGTGACAATCAGAAAGGTTCATTGGCCAACGTTGTTAAAGCAGGTTTACTTCGCTACAGGGATCTCGAAAAAGACACAACATTGGAAAAAGACCAAAAAATCACCTCCATGAAACAAGCCCTTGAAGAAGCTGCTGCTTTGGAATTGCCTATGCTTTCCAAAAACATGGTTATTCTTTCAACCCTTGCTTCTATCTCGGTTTTGATTGGTTTGATCGGAACGGTACTCGGTATGATTCGCGCGTTCATGGCACTTGCCCAGGCTGGTGCTCCTGATGCTCTTGCTCTTGCATCCGGTATCTCTGAAGCTTTGATCAACACGGCATTCGGTATTACAGGCTCCACATTGGCCATCATATTCTACAACTATTTCTCATCAAAAATTGACGGTTTTACCTTCAGAATTGATGAGGCAGGCTTTAGCCTTACTCAGACATTCGCTGCTCGTCTCAGAAAATAAGCGTCTGGGTTTAATTCTTTTGGTTTATAAAAAAATTAAAATTATCGCATGCCAAAGATTAAAATACCACATAAAACTCCCCATGTCGATATGACACCGATGGTGGACCTTTTTTCGCTGCTGCTGACGTTTTTTATGTTGACAGCAACCATGAGGCCATCAGAACCGGCTCCTATCGATACGCCAATGTCTGTTTCTGAAACTCCGTCACCGGATGCCAATATCATGACCATGGTATTGTCGGCCGACAACAAGGTTTTCTTCAACATAGACAATGGACCGGATACGATTTTGCACTTCAGACCCAAAATCCTTCAGGAGATGGGAAAAAGGTACAACATCGAATTCACCCCGCAGGAACTTCGGAAATTTGAGAAATACAGCTCTTCATTTGGTGTAGACATCAAAAATCTGAAATCATTTCTTGCCGCTAAAGAGCCTAAGGACAGAGCACAATACGAAAAAGGAATTCCGCTTGATTCACTCGATAATCAATTGGCTATGTGGGTACTATTTGCCCGCCAGGTCAATCCGGCTGTAAAAGCCCTGATTAAAGGTGATAGCAACGCGGACTATCCGATCGTTAAAAAAGTGCTGGATATTCTTCAGGATAAAAATGTGAACAGGTTTAGCCTGGTAACCACCCTTGAGAAAGTTGAAGTAGTAGACGCTAAAAAGTAGTATCATGGCAGAAATTATACAAGAAGAAAAACAAAAGGGCGGAAAGAGGAAACCTAAAAAACATTCTACCCACATTGATATGACGCCGATGGTTGACCTTATGTGTCTGCTGATCACGTTCTTCATGCTCACGACTGCTTTTAGCAAACCAAAGGTGATGGAAATCGTTTTGCCTGAGAAAATCAAGAAAAACGAGAAAGTTGAACCACCCAAGATTGCCGATAGCCGTACCCTAAACATCATACTGGGTCCGAACGACAAAGTATACTGGTATCCTGGCAAGGCAGATGCTGCCGCCCTTGTACCATTGCAGGAAACGAACTTCAGTGCCACTGGAATCAGACAGGTTCTTCTGGACAGGAACAGGGCTCTCTTCAAAAAGATTGAACAGTTCCAGCAAGATGTCATTTCAGGGAAGATTAACATCAAACAGGATTCTTTGCGCTCAGCCATCCGTAAACTCAAAACAGATGATGATACTGGTCCAATTGTATTGATCAAATTCTACAAGAAATCAAAATACAAGAATCTTGTCGATATCATCGATGAGATGTCGATTGTAGGAATTGCCCGGTACATTATCACAGACATCAACTGGTTAGAGGACAATATGGTAGAACGCGCGCTCGGAGTCCCGATAACTTCTGCACCTACAGCTCATAAATAAAGTTCGACACGTATGGTAATAGATAAACAGTTCATTCCAACTTTCGATGACATAGTCTTCGAAAATAGAAACCAGGAATATGGAGCATATCAGATTCGGAAAAAGTACAACCGTGTTGTTCTCATCTCTACGCTGATCGGTATAATTGTTATTGGTTTAATCGTTATTGTTCCCTATATCCGGGCGAGTAATCAGGCCAAACACAAATTGAGGGATGCCAATGAAGTAATTGCTGAAATGGCCAATGACCTTCAAAAAGAGGAAGCCCCACCTCCGCCACCGCCGCCACCACCGCCACCAAGTGAGCAACAAACAGTGGTTAAATACGTTGCCCCTGTCGTTGTTGACTCTGTTAAAGTTGAAGATCAAAGCAAATTGCTGATCTCCGACGAGCAGGTTTCAACCACCGTCAACAAGGAGGTAGTGGAAGTTGTCGAACAGAAACAGGAAGAGGTTCAGGAAAAAGAGGAGCAGCAAGTATTTGTTGTCGTTGAGGAGATGCCGGAATTCCCCGGCGGTGAACTCGCTCTTCGTACCTTCATTGGCAAGGCCATCGTCTATCCGACGGTAGCTCAGGAAAACGGAATCCAGGGTAAAGTATTTGTGACCTTCGTGGTAAACAAAGACGGCTCTGTTTCGAACGCCAAAATTGCCAGGGGTGTCGATGCTTCTCTGGATGCTGAGGCTTTAAGGGTGGTATCCACCCTGCCAAAATGGAAACCAGGTAAACAACGTGGTGTTCCTGTCAGGGTATCCTACACCGTTCCAATCAGCTTCAAACTGCAATAAAAGGAAAGAATTTATATTCCGGACTTGGATCATAAAAAAGAGGCCGTTCACTGGAGAGTGAACGGCCTTCTTTTTGATTAACCTATTAAGTTGATAGAATAAATTAACTTCGGGTAAAATGCTTTATTCGGCAGTTGCAGGGTCGATAATTGTTGAGACCTCACTAACAGAATTTGCCGGAAAGCCTCCTTGCCTTGCATGCTCAAGAACCATTTCTTCATTTGGAGCAATGTAAACACAATAGACTTTGTTCGTCGTTACATAACTCTGAATCCACTGAATCTGAGGACCTAATTTACTCAACACGCCACAAGAGGTTTGAGAAATTGCTTTTAATTGTTCAGAAGTTAAATTTCCTGCTCCTGGAATTTCTCTTTCAATTACATATTTTGGCATAATAAACTATTTTAGGGCATTGGCATATAATTCGTTTGCACGGTCCCAATTGACAACGTTCCAATAGGCATCCGCATAATCTGCACGTTTGTTCTGGTATTTAAGATAGTAGGCGTGTTCCCACACATCCAGGCTCAGTACAGGAGTACCTTTAACCTCAGAGACCTGCATCAGCGGATTATCCTGGTTGGCGGTTGAATGGATTACCAGTTTACCGTTGACGACAGTCAGCCAAACCCATCCGGACCCAAATCTGCCAAGAGCGGCCTTCTTAAACTCCTCCTTGAAATGGTCAAAACTACCCCAGCTTGCCTTAATGGCCTCTCCGAGGGCACCTTTTGGCTCACCACCTGCTTTAGGGGCCATTCCGTTGAAATAAAAGGTGTGGTTCCATACACCGCCACCGTTGTTGCGAATAGCTGCAGGAGTCTCTGCTGTAACTGATTTTTGAAGATCGAGCAGCGACATCTTCTCCTGGGGAGTACCGGCTACAAATTTGTTCAGATTGTCGACGTAGGCCTTGTGGTGCTTTCCGTAATGAATTTCCATGGTAGCCTTGTCGATGGATGGCTCCAGTGCATCGAAGGCGTATGGTAATGGTTCCTGGCTAAACTGGCCAAATGCTGTGTTTTCCATAACTAACAAGAATAAGATGAATAGTAAATTTCTCATGATGTAATTTATTTAGAATGATTATAAACATTCATCCTATCTTACGAACCGGATGCTATTTTGTTACCGACCTAAACATTTTTTAGCAATTGGATGCAATTACCCTGCTACAACTTTACCATCAGATCCATTTCCTGGCGATGTCTTGATTCCAAGGCAAGTACGCTACCTACAACCGAACGGTCATCTTGATGAAGCTCCAAAATAAAGCCTTGGTTAGGAATACTTCTCACGATGGACCACAGATGGAAAACATCGAAGAGTAAAAAATTACATTTACATTTGGTGCCATAAAAAAACAACGCTTGAACATCCCAATGATCGTGAACAAAAGAGCCTCCGGTATTTTGCTGCATCCATCCTCCCTGTCTGGAAAATTCGGAATAGGGTCGCTTGGCGCAGAAGCCTATCAATTTGTCGACTGGCTCTCTGCATCGGGTCAAAAGGTTTGGCAAATGCTCCCGCTCGGACCTACCGACTGGAGTCACTCCCCTTACCAATCCTATTCGGCCTTTGCCGGCAATCCGGATTTAATTGATCTGGACAGGCTGGTTGGTTTGGGCTACCTCGAGGCAGAACAACTGAACGATCCACCATTGTTCCCGGCAAGTAAGATTGATTTCAAAAAAGTGATACCCTACCGGGAGAAGCTTTTGAAATCGTCCTATGATCGATTCGTAAAACTCGATGGTTTTGCCACAACGGCCTACCACCAATTCTGGGATCAGCACTGGTGGTGGTTGGAGTCGTGGTCACTCTTTGATGCCTGCAGAAAAAATCTCCCCGGCAAAGACTGGACACACTGGGAGGAACCGCTACAGGAACGAACCCGGGAAGCACTTTCAGATTATTATCAACTTTACAGGGAGACAGTCCTTTACAGCCGTTTCCTGCAATTCCTATTTTTCGATCAATGGTTCTCCCTAAAAAATTATGCCAACGGGAAGGGAGTTTCCATTTTTGGCGATATCCCGCTTTATGTTGCCTTCAACAGTTCGGATGTATGGAACAACCAGTCTCTCTTTTTGTTGGATAAAAAACGGCAGCCAACGCTCGTAGGAGGCGTTCCGCCCGATTACTTCAGTGAGACCGGTCAGTTATGGGGCAATCCATTGTTCGATTGGGAACAGATGAAACAAAAAGGGTATGATTGGTGGATGGCAAGATTGCATTTTAATCTACGGCTATTTGATTTTGTGAGAATCGATCATTTCCGCGGACTTGAATCTTTTTGGGCCATCCCGGCAGGAGAAAAAACAGCCATCAAAGGCAGTTGGATGAAAGCCAATGGAGATGAGATGCTCGGTCTTCTGCAACAACAGGTCGGAACCTTGCCTATCGTGGCAGAGGATCTGGGCTTGATTACCCCGGAAGTAGATCAGCTACGCAAGAAATATGCCCTGCCAGGGATGAAAGTACTCCAGTTTGCCTTCTCAGACGAGGCCGACAATACCCATCTGCCGCATAACTTTGCCCCTGATTTTGTGGCTTACACCGGTACCCACGACAACAACACCACTGCAGGGTGGCTTCAGTCACTTGAAAAGGATGAAAAGAAGAAGATTGACCAATACCTGGGTGTAGAGAATGCGGAAGTATGGATCCTTATCAGGAAAGTGGAAGAGTCGGTCGCTCAACTGGCCATCCTCCCAATGCAGGACCTCCTTGGACTTGCCTCCTCCGCCCGAACCAACACGCCCGGAACGATAAAAGGCAACTGGATCTGGCGGATGAAAGCAAATCAAATCAAACCCTCTCAGGGGAAGAAACTGCTTGAACTCACCAGGTTGTTTGGCAGAGATTGAACAGAATGATTCCACCTGCATTCGCGGCTTACTGAATGCTGGTCTTTTGGATTTTTTTCTGCAATTTAAGATATTCCGGCAAAGCGGCAGAGCCATACCATTTGAATAGTTCGGCTTCCAGAACTTTTTCCCTGATGGTGGGATCTGATTGCAGCAACTCGCCAGCCTCCTCAAGGGTAGAGACATTGAGGATGAAAATTCCCCTGTAGGATTTGTCGTTCTTCCAAAAGGGACCTGCTACAACCAGTTTCCCCATTTCGGCCAACCGGCCAATATTTTTAAAATGGCCGGCAAAGAGGTTGGCTCTTTTCACCGAATCTTGCAGGTCGTTGCTTCCGGTTTTCAAAATGGCCATTACATACCATTTCATTCCATACTCATCGGCTCCCAGCGATTTGGCCAGGGCAGGATCATACTCCTTTTGTTCCACCTGGGCAGTTGTCGGCACAACCAGCAAAAACAGAAAAGCCATTAGTACGATTGCTCTCATAAACTCTATGATTTTAAAGTAAGTAATCCGGTTGATACATTTTTACTGCAATTAAAAAATTCGGTTTCATCCCAAAAACCATCTTGCAATAAAAAACTTACTGATGGGTGACCAGTCATTTATGCAAGGTGACATTCATAGGTAATTATTTGAGCATATTTAGCTGATTGATCACTGAAATTGGTACAAAAAAAATCCGGGTACGAACCTTGACCGATCAGAAACCAAACATCGTGCTAAACGTAAATAGATAAAATAAAAAATAGCTGAATGGAAAATACATTATCCTCTCCAATCACGGTAGCAGTGGAGGTTAAAACACCTCTTGCCGTGTCCTGGGAATGCTGGACCAATCCGAAGCACATCCTCGGGTGGCACTTCGCTTCCGACGACTGGCATTCCACCAAAGCGGAAAACAATTTAATAATTGGCGGTTCCTTTCTGACGAGAATGGGGGCAAAGGATGGAAGTTTTGGATTTGATTTTTATGGCATTTATACCAGAATCATTCCGTTGGAGCTCATTGAATTGACCCTGGGTGATGACAGAAAAGTAAAAATAAAATTCGAAGCAAACGGTGAAGGAACCAGGGTGACAGAAATATTCGAAGCCGAAACTACCAACCCGCTTGAGTTGCAAAAAGGTGGTTGGCAGGCCATTCTCAACAATTTTAAAAAATACACGGAGGCAAGGAAGCAGCAATAAATAAGATTACTTTTGACAATTGTGCCAAATATGGATTCACGGAGCTGTGTCAAGTCATCCATTCGCTGAATCATCACTGCTTTCTTGTTTATGTTTCTATTGGATCTGTTAACTGATTATTCTTTGCTGACGCTGCTATTGCTTTCCCTGTTTGCCTTTGCTGCGGGATTTATCGATGCGGCTGTTGGCGGAGGCGGACTCATTCAACTGCCGGCATTGCTGATCCAGTTTCACGACACGCCACTGCCCACGCTTTTCGGAACCAACAAGATCGCGGCATTATCCGGGACTTCTGTTGCAGCCTATCAATATTCGAAAAGGATAAAATACAACTTCAAGCTACTGGTGGTCATTGCAGTATCCGCTTTTATTGCCTCCTACCTGGGTGCCAATGCTGTCAGCCACCTCAATGTGAAGGCCTTGAAACCCATCGTTCTGGTTATTCTGATACTCATCGCCATCTATACCTTTTCAACGAAAGATCTTGGGTTAAAACAGACCAAAAACATCTCCCTATATCGCCAGATGATGTATGGATCCCTGATCGGACTGATTGTGGGATTTTACGATGGCTTCTTCGGCCCTGGAACCGGCAGTTTCTTTGTACTTGGGTTTGTGGTGATACTCGGCTTTGAGTTTGTTGTCGCCTCCGCCTATGCCAAGATCATCAATTGCATGACCAATATCTCGGCGCTCTTTGTATTCGTCAGGCAAGGAAATTATATGCTTGGAATAGCCGTACTGATGTCTGTTTGCAACATAGCCGGAAACTTTGCGGGTAGCCGGATGGCCCTCAAAAAAGGGAACAGCTATATAAGGGTCGTCTTCCTCGTCATCGTCTCCATGATGATTGCCAGGTATGGATATGACATTCTGGTTAACTGAGCTATTTAAGCCACGCAAATTATTGTAAATTCACCTCTTGAACATTAAAGACTTCCGATATGAGAAACTTACTTCTAGGTCTATCCTTCCTGCTTCTTACCTTCAGCACCCATGCACAACAAAATACCAACACCATGAAAACTGCCTTGTTAATTGTGGACATTCAAAATTTTTACTTTCCCGGGGAGGGTCCGGGGCTGTATCGTGCAGATTCTGCTGCCAAGGCAGCCAAAGAGGTGCTTCAAATTTTCAGAAGGGAGAAACAACTGGTGGTGCATGTTCGGCATCAATCCAAGAAGGGGTTTGAAATCCACTCCTCCGTGACTCCCCTACCGGAAGAAAAGGTGATCACCAAACAAGAGGTGAATAGTTTCTACAAAACGGACTTGCTCGAACACCTGAAAGCCAATCAGGTAACCAATCTCTTGATCATCGGAATGCAAACGCAAATGTGTCTGGAAGGCGCGGTTCGGGCTGCGCACGATTACGGTTTTGATTGCACAGTAGTTCAGGATGCCTGCGCCACAAGGGATGTGAAATTCGGGGATAAAATGGTCAAGGCAGCCGATGTGCAGATTGCCATACTGGCCACCCTGACGGATGGAAAATACGCCAGGGTCATTGATCTGAAGGAGTTCAAAGAGCATACGGACAAATACCTGCACCCGCAAAAAGAGTTTTAAATTTCAATTCAACAAATAGATAAAATGAAAATATCAGGTAACACCATTCTAATCACAGGCGGTGCCACCGGCATTGGGTTGGGATTGACAGAACGCTTCGTCAAGGAAGGGAATAAAGTGATCATTTGTGGTAGGAGGCCCGAGGTGTTGGCAGAAGCCAGACAGAAATTCCCCTCCGTTCTTACAAAAGAGGTGGATTTGGCCGATGAAGGACAGCGGATTGCGCTCTTTGAATGGATATCAACGAATCATAGAGAGTTGAGTGTGCTGATCAACAATGCGGGCATTCAACAGCGACTTTCCATTTCTGACGAAGATTTTTATGCAAAGGCCAAACGGGAGATGGCCATTAACATCGAAGCGCCTATTCACCTGACCTCCCTTTTCCAGAAGCTTGAGAATTTAAGAACGGTGATGAATGTGACCTCCGGCCTGGCTTTTGTTCCAATGATCAATGCCCCGGTCTATTGCGCCACCAAATCATTTCTCCATTCTTTTAACAGTTCGCTTTACAAGTTACTGGGGAAACGAGGCATCGAAGTCATCGAGATCATTCCTCCGGGACTAAACACCGATTTGGGAGGGAAAGGGCTGCACGACAGTTTTCCGCCGGTTTCGGAGTTCATTGAAACCATCTTTCAACAGTTGGCAGAAGGAAAAACCAAACTGACCTTTGGGATGAGTGCAATGATGGTGAAAGCCAGTCAGGAAGAGATGGAAAACGCTTTCAACAGGATGAATCCCTAGCATACTTATCCAACGAAAGTCACAACTTTACAATCTTCCATTTGCCATTTTCTTTCACGTGTGCCATTCCCTTGTAGCAACAGGCACCGTGAAAGTTGTTGGCCTCCTCATACTTCGGCGGGATCACGTCCTTGCCGGTCTTGTCAATGAATCCATACAATTTCCCAGATTTGACGGCAGCGTATCCACCAATGAAATGCCAGGTAAAGTCATATTTCGGGGCAACTATCTCTTTGCCACTTTCGTCGAGGTATCCATATTTACCAGCCAGTCGTACCGCCGCCCTCCCCTCCATAAAAGGATAAGCCAGATCGTATCGTGGTGCAACCACCTCTTTGCCGGACGCATCCTTGTAACCATACTTGTTGTTAGCGCCTGAAAGGAATGGTCTTAGCTGAGCCAGAGCCATCTGCCCCACAAAAAAGAGGAGCAGAATTAACTGATAACGCATCAAAAGCCTTTTGAAACTATTCTTGTTTTTCATTCTTCAACCTTCATTATTCATCATTCATCATTCATCATTCATCATTCAACCTCCATCATTCGCCCTGGCCTATCTGCAGGATTTACGCCCCAACTTCCGGACGGTGTTGAATTCATAGTTAAGACGAGTTCTCCGCCGGCAAGGATATCCGAGTGTTTAAGGAACGATTTGGTATAAGTAGTTCCATTCAGGGTGGCCTTTTGGATGTAGATGTTTTGCCTGCTCAGATTTTCTGCACGAATGGTGAAAACCTTCCCATTTCCAAGTCTGAATACCGATTTGTCTGCCAATGGAGAACCCAGTACATATTCTCCACTGGCTGGATTCACCGGATAAAATCCTACTGCACTGAGCACATACCAGGCACTGGTTTGGCCGCAGTCGTCGTTGCCGCACAATCCATTCGGCTGGTTACTGTAAAATTTGGTCAGGATCGTTCTTACTGTTTCGGCCGTTTTCCACGGTTTGCCAACGTAGGTATAAAGGTAAGGAACATGGTGACTCGGTTCGTTTGAAAATTGAGAAAGTCCGAAATAACCGTCGTTGCTGAATTCCTGCTTGGGTTTCTGCGGACCGTGGTAGAGGGAATCCAGTTTTCGGTCAAATAAGGCATCCCCACCCATTACCTCTATCAATCCGTAAAGATCCTGTGTTACATACCAGGTATAAATCCAGGCATTCCCCTCCTGAAAGCCAATGGATTCGACCGGATTGAAGGGAAGCATCCAATGTCCTTTTGAATCCCTAGGACGAACGAACCCGGAAGCTGCATCAAACACATTCCGCCAATAACCGCTTCTTTTCATAAACTCCACGTAATTGGAGGTGAGATCCATTTTCCTGGCTACCAGGGCAATGCACCAATCATCGAAGGCATACTCCACCGTTTTTGTCACTCCTCTTTGCCTGGGATCGAGATCATCCGGAACATACCCATATTTTCGGTAATGATCCGATTCCCGGATATCCTCGTTGGCCGTTGTTTTCATGGCCTCGAAGGCTTCCTGGTAATTGAAACCCTGCACCCCCTTCAGAATGGCATCTGCAATGATGGGGACGGCGTGGTAGCCGGGCATTACATTGGCTTCGTCAAAATACATTTCCCAGGAAGGCAGCAGTCCGTGCTGATGGTAAAAGGCCAGATAGGAGTTGATGATATCCGGTAGGCGTTCTGTTTGGGTCAGGGTAAAAAGAGGGGCGGTGGCCCGAAAGGTATCCCACAAGGAACTCAACGTATAAATATTTTTACCTGTATGCACCTTTTTGTCCGCTCCGGTATACTTACCCTGGGCATCATCGAACCGGAAAGGAGCGAAATAGTTATGGTAGACAGCCGTGTAGAAAGTCTCCTTGAAGATCTTGTCTTCGGAGGTTACCTCAATTTTTTGAAGTTCCTTTTCCCATTCAGCATCGGCTGCAGACCTGACCATTTCAAAATTAAAATCCTTAATCTCATTTAATCCGGCCATCGCACCCTCCACGGAAGCAGAACTGATAGCCACTTTGACCAGTAGCTCCTCTCCTGACCTGGTCCCATCGAAGGAGAGATTGGCTTTCAAACGAATGGCATTGGCTTCGATCTGAGATTTCAACCGGATGCTATCTGCAAAAAGCGTCACCTCCTTGAAAGATTTACTCGTTTGAGCAGCAAAATAGACACAACGTTCACCAACAAAACCCATTGACCGACGAAATCCGACTACGGTATGATCATCCAGTTTTTTGAAATAGCATTCCAGCGGTTCGTCCCCATTGTGCCCCACCCTTGCCTCGGCCCCATTACCGAAACCTATATCCAACCGAAGGGAAGTGCTTTTACTATCAGGGAAGGTATACCTGTGCAATCCGCAATGGGTAGTTGCGGTCAGTTCTACTTTAATTCCCGAACTCTTCAGCATCACTGCATAATATCCGGGAGAGGCACTTTCCTCCTGATGGGAAAAATCACTCCTGACAGACTCCCATGCTGGCAAGGCATTTACCGTCGGAAACAGAGAGATGTCACACAGGCTTTCGGCCCCTGTTCCACTGTAATGGGTGTGGCTAAACCCGGAAATATGGTCACTGGAGTAGTGGTATCCGCTGCACCAGTTGTAGCCGTGATCTCCATTGTCAGGACTAAGTTGCACCATTCCAAATGGGACCAGTGCACCAGGAAAAGTGTGACCGTCCTCGCCGGTTCCGATGAACGGATTGACAAAACTGGTCAGCTTTTCTGGCGACTTCCTGTTACAGGATAGAGCCAAAAGTACCAGAAACGAAAACAACAAGGTTTTGGTTCTCATGGGAAACAGTTAGTAGTTAACAGTGGTATCCAACTTTAATGTGACGAGGAATCACGCAAAACGGATCTGGATTATAACATTCTGCGTCCTTCAGGTACCTGTCAAATAACCACCGACAATTTTACAGAATTTCTATCAGTTAATAGCAAATGAAACCCCATTCCGGAAATTATAGATCCTTTGATTTCGATTCCTACTGACTACTTCTCGAAATTGGTGCATTCATGCGATCATCATCCCCACCTTGGATAACTGTTTAGGATACAGGAACTCTGGAGCAGCCTTAAAGCCGGATTCCTATTCGTTTCAACTTTGCTGAAAAAAATGAAGAAACGATTGGTTTGATTCCAAAACTAAGTTTATCTTTATCATTATTAAGTCTAAATAAATTTAAATTAGACTTTTTTGTAAAATCATCTGATTTACAAGGCATAATATAGTTGTTCCATTTGTTGTTCAACCGAAAATATGATGCAACAGATGCAAAAATCGACGATTTTGGACACAAACAGGTCAGAAATGGAGCTTGGTCATCCGGGAAGGACGGCCTGAATTTTAGATTGTAGAGCCAATTACTTTGAAACAATTGCCATCAAATATCAAACCCGGCGATTTGCAGTTTAGGGAGCGGGTTGAAGCGTACAAACAGGTGATGGATACTTTCCGGACTAAAATGGAAGGTGTGGTCAGCAGAGAGAAAGATCCTGCCATGATCAGGCATCGCGCACGCGGCAAAATGGATGCCCGGAGCAGGATCAATTTGCTGACTGACGAGCAGGCTCCATTTCTGGAGCTCTCAGCATTGGCTGCCGGCGGACAATATGAGGATCAATTTCCAGCTGCCGGAATCATCACCGGCATTGGAAAGATTCATGGCAAAACCTGTATGATTATGGCCAATGATGCCACCGTCAAGGGTGGCACTTACATCCGGGAAACCGTAAAAAAACAGTTAAGAGCACAGGAGATTGCCCTCAAGCACCACCTTCCCTGCAGTTAGTTGGTTGATTCAGGTGGAATATTTCTGCCGGAGCAATCAAACGTATTTCCCGATGGTGATGGCTTCGGGCGCATATTTTACAACCAGGCCAGGTTGTCGGCAGCCGGAATTACACAGCTGGCCATTGTGATGGGATCCTGTACGGCTGGTGGTGCCTACGTACCCGGGATGAGCGATGAAACCATCATTGTCCGAAACCAGGGAACGATTTTTATAGGCGGACCACCGCTGGTAAAGGCAGCAACAGGAGAGGAGGTCAGCGCAGAAGAGCTTGGCGGAGCATCCCTTCATACTTCAGTTTCGGGTGTTGCCGATCATTTGGCAGAGGATGAAATTGATGCCATCCGGATTTGCAGAAACCTTTTTGAACTGATTCCAACCAGGGAAGTTTCCGCTTCGGAACAAATTGCCATCGAGGATCCGACTTACGATCCGAAGGAACTTTACGGACTGGCACCGATTGATTTAAAAAAACCAGTTGAAATTTACGAAATCATTGCACGACTGACAGATGGCAGCAAGTTTGAAGAGTTCAAGCGGGATTACGGGACAACGCTCGTTACCGGCTATGCAAGACTTCTGGGATTCCCCATCGGCCTTGTAGCCAACAATGGATATCTAACCTCGGAGGCATCCCTGAAAGGAGCCCAATTCATTGGCATCTGCAATACGCGCAAGATTCCGATCCTTTTCCTGCAAAACATCACCGGATTTATCGTGGGAAAAAAATACGAACACGAAGGACTCGTCCGAAACGGGGCAAAAATGATTCACGCAGTCTCGAAGGCACAGGTCCCAAGAATCACCATCTTACTCGGCGGCTCCTTCGGGGCAGGAAATTATGCCATGTCAGGCAGGGGTTTTGATACCGATTTCCTCTTTATGTGGCCCAATGCGCGGATTGGCGTGATGGGCGGTCAGCAGGCTCAGGAGGTACTCAATGCCGTCAGGGGAAATGACGACCATCAGCTTCTGGCACAATTCGAAGAGGAAGGGTCTGCTTATTACAGCAGCTCAAGACTTTGGGATGACGGCATTCTTGATCCAGCGGATACAAGAGCCGTTGTTGGATTGGCCATTTCGATCGCCTCGACCAAAAAAAATACTCCTGTTCAGTTTGGAGTAGCACAATTCTAATCATAAAAAATGCTCAAAATGGAACTTAAATCATTTGTAACTGAAGTATATCAATCTATTGACCAGGCAGATGCAGTCAAATTTGCCTCCTACCTGACTCCAACCGGGTCTTTCCGCTTTGCCAATCATCCACCGGTGACAGGCAATCAGGCGGTCGAGGCATTTGTGGATGGATTTTTCAAAAGCCTGAAAGGCATCCGTCACTCCGACCTGGAATACTGGGCGACGGAAGAGGTCCTGTTTGTGAATGGGACTGTAACTTATACCCGCCACAACGATACCACCCTTGCGCTTCCTTTTTCCTGTACCTGGAAGATGAAAGAGCTATTGATTGATCAATATTTGATCTTCATCGACAGTTCAGAATTGTATCAATCCTGAATTCAATTCCTTGAAATAAAATTTCTAACAGACGGATTGTCTTGAAGGGTCAAATACAAAAAGCCTTGTGAAAACTTTTTTCTCAAAGCCAGCTACAGGCAGATTGATTTAGAAATACATCATCAAAATTCAAATGGAAAAATATCAAACCATTCATACCGAATTTAACGAAACGTTGGTGACCCTTTGGCTATCCAGGCCGGAGGTGCACAACGCCTTAAATTCCGGAATGATTGCAGAGATCAGGCATTTTTTTACCCTCCTGGAAGGGATGCCGCAAATCAGGATGGTGGTCATTCGGGGAGAAGGGACCTCCTTCTGTTCCGGCGCCGATCTAAGGGAGATGAAGGATTCATTGTCTCTTGATCCAGCGGAGAATCTAAAGGAAAGCAAGGAACTTTTCAATCTGTTTTCTACCATTTTCAACAGCAGCAAAGTTGTTATTGCGGTTGTACACGGAAATATTTTCGGAGGTGGAAACGGATTGATCGCAGCAGCGGATCTTGCTTTTGGCACGATAGATACCCGATTTGCCCTAAGTGAAACCAAAGTCGGCATGGCAGCGTTTTCCATTTCGCCATACCTGATGTTGAAAATTAAAAGCAGCGTCCTGAAGGAGTTGATCTTTACAGCCCGCACCTTCACTGCGGAAGAGGCAGTCGAGAATGGGTTACTCAATCAGTCTTTCGGTACAATGGAAGAATTGGAACTTCATTTGACTGGCTTGATTGCCAATCTTATGAGAAACGGGATTCTCGCCATCTCAGCTTCCAAAAGACTGATCAACAATCTGGCGATACAGGGATGGTCAAAACAGCTGGAACAGATCCCTGAATTGTTGGCGAACATCAGGGTTTCTCCGGAAGCTCAGGAAGGGATGACGGCTTTCCTTGAAAAAAGGAGACCCAATTGGGAATGAATATGAGGAGAAATCAAAAAAAGAAAAGCATACATAACCAGATTCATCATGGTACTCTTGCGTAAACTTCTGGTTGCCAACCGGGGCGAAATTGCCTTGAGGATCATCAGGTCTGCTAGGAAAATGGGAATCCTCACGGTTGCCATTTATACGGAATCGGAGCGGGAGGCCAGTTTTGTCCGGATGGCAGATGAGCGTGTTTCACTTGGCAGCGGCGATTTGAAATCCACCTATCTCAATATTGATAGAATGGTAGGCATTGCATTGTCTACAGGGTGTGATTCCATTCATCCAGGGTACGGTTTTCTTTCGGAAAATCCGGATTTTGCCAGTGCCTGTGCCTCGAATGGACTCGTTTTTGTAGGCCCCAACCCAGAGATTCTTCGCCTGACAGGGAACAAAATTGCGGCCAAGGAGTTAGCGGAAGAACTTGGAATTCCTGTAGTCCGAAGTCATCGGATAGAACACAAGACCCTGCTTGTCCAGGAAAACATTCAATATCCAGTGATGATCAAGGCTTGTTTTGGTGGTGGTGGAAAAGGCATTAAAATAGTGAACAATCCGGCTGAACTCGCCAAGGTAGCGGAGGTGGCCTCCAGGATAGCAAACAGCTATTTCGGCAACGGTGCGCTCTTTGTGGAGCAATATATCCTGGGGGCTAGGCACATTGAAGTGCAATTGCTGGGTGACAAAACTGGGAACATCGTTCATCTGCACGAGCGGGAGTGCTCCATTCAACGAAACCACCAGAAGATTGTGGAGGAGGCTCCTGCTGCGTTCCTGTCGGATGAATTGCGAGACAAACTATTTTCGGATGCGCTGAAGTTCGGAAGAGCGCTCTCCTATACCGGTGCCGGAACTGTAGAGTTCTTGGTTGATGCCGATGGGAACCATTATTTTCTGGAGATGAACCCCAGGATTCAGGTAGAGCATTGCATTACCGAACAGATAACCGGCATCGACCTTGTTGGGGAGCAGTTGACCATTGCATCCGGGCATCCGTTCTCCTTTACGCAAAAAGAGATCAAAATCAACGGTCACGCCATCGAGGCCAGGGTCTATTCGGAGGATCCCATTCAGGATTTTTTACCTTCGGCAGCACCCTTTCAATATGTCAATCTGCGGGATCGCCCGAACCTAAGAGTAGAGACAGATCCTGACAGCCTTTATCAACAAGGCAATCAGTTCGATCCACTGCGGTACAAATTGATTGGTTGGGGGCAAGATCGCAACAATGCCATCTCGCTGTTGACAGAGAGCATCCGGGAACTCAATGTCATTGGTCCTGCCACAAATGTTAAATACTTAGAGGGCATCCTTTCACACAACAGTTTTCTGAATGGTCCCATCACAGTTGAATTTTGCACAAGAAGTCATCTGGAGTTAATTTCTTATGCCTCAGCGTCCACTAAAACCAAACAACTTCCCTGGTTAATTGGATTCGCTCTGGTTAAAAATTACTTGAAGGCTTACGATTTAGTAGGCAAAGATCCCTGGGAAAATCTGGGCCGCTGGCGAATATTGCCAGAACTGGTTTACCTCGAAATTGACGGAAAGGAGTATAGTGCTGTTCTGAAGCTCAAAGAAAAAAACAACCTGATTTTTAGCTGGGATGGAAATGACTTTCAGTTTGCAGTGAACAGGAAATCAGACAATTGTCTGGAGCTGATTGCCAACAACCGCTCCAGGCACGTTCACTATTTGGAGGTTAGCAATCGGAATCTTAACGTCAGTTTGGAAAACATCCGGTATCAATTATCCTTTCCAGGATTGCTGGGAAATTATCCGGAAACCAGCTTCCAGCAAGACATGGAGTCCAAGCCGGGAACAGCCGTGATCAATTCACCGTTACACGGAAAGATATTGAAGATTCACATCCGGGAGAATCAACGAATCAAAAAGGGAGATCTGTTGCTGGTCATTGAATCGATGAAGACCGAGAACCAGATTCTTTCTCATAGAAATGCAAAAGTAAAGGAAATTGCCGTTAATGTGGGTTCACAGGTCACTGACCGTACGCCCTTAATATTTTTGGAGGATTGAAATGAATGAACTATTGGATCCACGGATCATTGCCTTCCGGGAAAAAATAAGAGCCTTTTCTGAAAAGGTGATAGAGCCCTATGCCCTTGAACAGGATGAGAAAGAGGAATTTTCTGTAGAATTGGCACGCCGCATGGGCAAAGAAGGACTTTTTGGAATAACCCTTCCACAAAAATATGGTGGGAAAGGGCTGGACTATCTTTCCTACATCATCGCCATCGAAGAGATCGCCAGAATCGACAGTTCGCCTGCAGCAACCATCGCAGCACACAACTCGCTTGGAATCGGACCCATTTTCACCTATGGGACGGAGGAACAGCGTTTGAATTGGCTTCCCGGATTGTGTACAGGAGAGCAGATATGGGCATTCGGGTTGACGGAAAGCAACGCGGGTTCAGATGCAAAAGGGGTCGAGACCACAGCAAAATTGGCAAACGGTCATTGGATCATCAATGGCTCCAAATTGTTCATCACCAACAGCTCCTCTCCGCTTGCATCCGGCATTACCCTTCAAGCCATTACAGATTTGAAGAACGGAGAAAAGGAGCTGTCTGCCATATTGGTTGACAGGAAAACATCCGGTTATCACACCGAACCTATCAAAGGTAAGCTGATGTGGAGGGCCGTCGACAACGGAAAGCTAAACTTCGAGAACTGTACCGTTCCGGAAGGAAACCTTCTGGGGAAGAGGGGGGACGGAATGAAAATTATGCTTGCAACCCTGGATGCAGGCAGACTTTCCATTGCCGCCATCGGGCTCGGTTTGGCACAGGGGGCCTTTGAGATGGCAATCAATTATGCGAAAAAAAGAAAACAGTTTGGTAAAACACTGGCTGAATTTCAGGCCATATCGTTCAAACTTGCAGAGATGTCAACCAAAATTGAGCTGGCCAGAAATACCCTGTACCACGCCTGCCGTTTAAAGGATGCCGGATTGCCCTTTGCCAAGCAGGCCGCCATTTCAAAACTCTACTGTTCGGAGATTGCCAAAGAGGTAGCCGATGAATCGCTTCAGATTCACGGGGCCTATGGATTGCTTCGGGAAAACCACATCGAGCGGTTTTACCGCGATCAAAGATTGCTTCAGATTGGAGAAGGAACCTCTGAGATACTTAAAATGGTCATTTCCCGTCATGTTTAACAGCACTATTATTTTCATATCATGGAACCAAACCAGCAATCATCCATATTAGGCAAAGAGGTTATTCAGGAGGCGCGTGAGCGCAAGTCGGACCACATCCACCTGGCCATCCAATCGCAGACTTCAGTTAGGGAGATGGATCATCGCTTCTACTATGAACCCATGATTTCAGCTTTCCCAACTGAAACTCAGGAACCGATCACCCTGGCGGGTAAAATCATGAAGGTGCCGGTCTGGGTTTCCAGCATGACAGGCGGACACACGCTTTCTGGTTTCATCAACAGAAACCTCGCAAGGGCCTGCAACGAATTTGGAATGGGAATGGGTTTGGGTTCCTGTAGAATGTTGCTCTCGGACGACACCTTCTTCGAAGATTTCAATGTTCGCTCCCTGATTGGAGATGAACAACCCCTCTTTGCCAACCTGGGAATAGCCCAGATCGAGGAGGTGGTGGAGAGAAAAGAAACAGACCTGCTTAGAAAACTTATCGGCAGACTGAAAGCAGATGGTTTGGTTGTCCACATCAATCCATTGCAGGAATGGGTGCAACGGGAGGGCAATATCATCCGGTTTGCTCCGGTCGAAACGATTGAAAAATTGATTGAACGGGTTGATTTTCCCCTGATCGTAAAAGAGGTAGGTCAGGGCTTTGGACCGAAGAGTTTACGGGGAATGTTACAACTACCGCTTGCTGCACTGGAATTTGGCGCTTTCGGGGGAACCAATTTTTCAAAAGTCGAAAGCAGCAGGTTGCTGGAGCATGAAAATCAGAAGCATCTTCCCTTCATCAATGTGGGAGTCAGCGCAGACGAAATGGTAGACCTCATCAACAACATGGTCCTTCAGGGCGAAAAATTTGCCTGCAACCAGTTGATCATCTCCGGTGGAATCCGCAATTACCTTGACGGCTACTACCTGACCCAAAAATCTGTTCTTCCCGCGGTCTATGCACAAGCCTCGATGTTTCTAAAATACAGTCAGGGAGAGTATGCTGCACTTCAGCAATTTATACAAGATCAGCTGGAAGGCTACCGGATGGCAAAAAGTTACCTCACACTCAGATAGCATTCAAACAAATCTTTTCAGTCCGATGACAAACTACTCAGGATTTTCAAAGTCGAACAGGGCACAGCGGATCAGTTTCCTCTCTGAGCATACTGATCTCTCGGATTCCGAAATAGGATTGCACTATGGTTATGATTCACACGACCCGGATCAACAAAGTCTACTGGAGGAGATGATTGAAAACTATACAGGGAATTTCCCGATTCCAATGGGATTGGTTCCGAACGTGGTTATCAATGGGACAACCTTTCAGGTTCCATTTGTGACGGAAGAGAGTTCAGTGATTGCAGCTGCGGCAAAAGCAGCAAAATTTTGGGCCGCAAAAGGCGGGTTCACTGCCACGGTCGAATCCACGATCAAGAAGGGTCAGGTGCATTTCATCTGGAAAGGAGATCCGGAAAAATTACAATCCCTGTTTCCTGACCTCAGAACCAAACTGTTGCAATCTACGGAACTATTGACATCCAGAATGAGGCAACGTGGCGGCGGCATTGGTGATATCTTGTTGATTGACAAGACCAGGCAGCTCCCAAACTATTATCAAATTGACGTCGCCTTTGAGACCGCAGATGCCATGGGAGCCAATTTTATCAACAGCTGCCTCGAATCAATGGCAGACTGCCTGCGGACAGCTCCTGAATTAAATACCGGAGACTTTCCTCCGGAGGTGATAATGTCCATTCTTTCCAATTACACACCAGACTGCCTTGTGGTCTGTCGGGTGGAAGCACCGATCGTAGCGCTTGCTGGTTGGAACAAGCAAATGAACCCAGCGACTTTTGTTACCAAATTTAAACAGGCAATCGATATAGCAAGATTTGACACTCCCAGGGCAGTAACACATAACAAGGGGATTTTCAATGGTATAGACGCAGTTCTAATGGCCACAGGCAATGACACAAGGGCAATTTCTGCCGCCGGACATGCCTATGCCTCCAGAAACGGAACGTACCAAAGCCTGACCAACCTCTCGCTCGAAGCTCATACTTTCAAATACACCCTTGAAATCCCACTTGCCGTGGGAACCGTTGGAGGAGTCACGCAGATGCATCCCTTGGTAAAAGTCGTATCTGCAGTTTTAAATCATCCGGACGCCAAAACGCTGATGATGATCGCCGCTGCAGCCGGTCTGGCAAACAATTTTTCGGCCATTGCCTCCCTGATCACTACCGGAATACAGGAAGGGCACATGAAAATGCATCTTTCCAATGTACTCAACCAGCTCAAAGCTTCTGAGGCAGAAAAGAAAATCATCCGGACGGAATTCAAAGAGCTCCCTGTCGACTTCAGGACCCTGGAAGGACTGATCACCCAAATAAGAAACAGGACATGAGTAACGCATACCAAAAGTCATTCGAATCGCAGACCAAACTATTGATCACAGGTGAATATTTTGTTCTGAGGGGAGCACAGGCGCTAGCCTTGCCGCTGAAATTCAGCCAGAAGCTGATGGTAAATGCTGGGAATGAGGGCCCAATTCTTGCCTGGGAATCCAAAATTCATGGTCAACATTGGTTTTCAGCTTCCCTTTTACCAGATTTCAGCGTAAAAGAGACGACCTCAAAATCGCTGTCGTATACCCTATCGGGAATTTTGAAGGCGGCCGCTTCCCTCAACTCCAATTTCAAGATTGAGGATCCTTCCTGCCGGGTGATCTCGGACATGAATTTCAATCCCGGCTGGGGAGTTGGTTCCAGCAGTTCACTCGTTTCAAACATAGCCCATTGGGCAGAGTGCGATCCATTCGAGCTGAATAACCTTACCTTCAACGGATCCGGATATGATATTGCCTGCGCAAGATCTATCAAACCGATTGTGTATGAAAAAATAGCACACTTACCGACTTTCAGGGAGGTGAACTTCCAGCCCACTTTTCACCAAAATCTCTATTTTATCTACCTGAATCGAAAACAAAACAGCAGAACGAGTATACAAGAGTTGGATTTATCCCGTATCACCCCAACAGGCATCCAAACCGTAAACAGGCTGACCGATGAGTTGATTGCCGCAAAGGACCTCCAAAATTTTCAACAGATTATGGAGGAGCACGAAGAAATGACAGGCAAAATACTGAGAAAAGAATCGGTCCAAAAATTATTGTTTCCAGATTTCCAGGGCGCTGTCAAATCACTGGGGGCCTGGGGAGGGGATTTTGTAATGGCAGCATCTAACGCACCGGAGGCTTATGTTCGCAACTATTTTCATGCCAGGGAGTTCAATACGATCTTTAACTACCGTGAAATAGTCAGTATATGAAAAGTAATCTTTCCTCAGTAAAGTCGAACCCGGGGAGCAACGATGGGATTCAAATTGGCTGGAACGCACCCGCCAACATTGCCTTGATCAAATATTGGGGCAAACACGGGAACCAGCTTCCAGACAATGCCTCGCTGAGCATTTCCCTAGACAAAACTTCAACGACTACTTTCCTGTCATTGCAGAAAAAGAATGGCTCACCGAACGATATTACACTGGAATACTTTTTCCACGGAGAAAAATTCGAAAAATTCGAACATAAAATCGCGCAATTTCTTACCACCTTAACTCCGGAAATGCCATTCCTGTTGGATTATGGTTTGTCGTTTCAAAGCACCAACAATTTCCCGCATTCGGCAGGCATTGCGTCGTCTGCCTCCTCGATGGCCGCAATAGCCCTTTGCCTGGTGAGTATTGAGGAACTGATAACCGGAAATGCGCGGACCAAGGAGGAGTACTTTCGCAGGGCATCCTGCATTGCCCGACTTGGTTCCGGGAGTGCCTCCAGATCGGTATATGGTGGTCTGGTGAGTTGGGGAAATTCCCCAGTTCTTCCCCTGTCATCCGATCAATTCGCCTCCCGTTTCACCTTGCATTCGGAGAGCCGGCTCCACCGGGTTCGCGACATCATCCTGATTGTCAGTTCTTCGGAAAAGAAACTTTCGAGTCGGGACGGTCATTCCCTGATGCGTTCACACCCCTACAGGAAAGGTCGTAAAATACAGGTGGCAAACAACCTGAAAGCATTGACAGAAGCCATTGCGATTGACAATTACCGGGAGATCGCGGCCATTTCCGAAAATGAAGCACTGTCGCTTCATGCCTTATTGATGACCTCACAAGCCGATGGACTGCTGTTGCAACCTGATACCCTGCACATTATCCGCGAAATCAGGCAATTCAGAGAATCCTCAGGACTGGATCTGTTTTTCACCATTGATGCCGGACCCAATGTCCACCTGATCCATTATGAAGATCAGCAGGAGCAGGTATTGGCTTTTGTGAAGAAAAAACTGCTACCCTATTGCGAAAACGGTCAATATTTGGACGATCAAAGTGGAGAAGGGCCAAAATTAGTTATAAACCAATTCAATGATTGAGATGAAATACCCGGCTAAAATAATTCTGTTCGGAGAGTATGGGATCCTCCTTGGATCACTGGCTCTGGCCATCCCTTACCCTCATTTTTCGGGTCAGTTAAGGATAACCAGTAAATTACCGGCTCATTTAGCAACCGCTGAGCTGTCTTCGAATGGAGAATTGAGAAGATTTTTGGGTTTCTTGCGACTCGAGCAAAGTAAATATGGCTTTTTAAATTTGAACTATTTTGAAGAGGAGGTACAAAATGGATTGATTTTTGAATCTTCCATCCCAGCCGGATTTGGATTGGGAAGTTCAGGAGCGCTCACCGCAGCCATCTATGACAGATATACGGAGGACCCTTTCCCAATCGATCCTCTTACCCTCAGAAACAGGCTAGCGGCAATGGAATCCTTTTTTCACAAGGTCAGTTCCGGGATCGACCCATTGACCTCCCTTTGGAGTCAACCGGTTCTACTAGGCAATGCCAGAACCTTGCCATCCACGGTAGAAATGAACACGTTTTTCGACACATACTCCCTTTATTTACTGGATATTCCTTCAAGGGCCTCAACGGGAGAACTGGTCAGGAAATTTTTGACGGACTGCAACAATCCAGAATACAGAAAAACAATGGAGGAGGAGTATTTGCCCTTGGTCGATCGGACCATTGCTTCAGTCATCTCCGTTGAAATTAATCAGCTGGATGGTTATCTCACCAACTATTCCGAATTGCAGTTCAATCACTTTTCCGGAATGATCCCGGAATCGATGTTCAAACACATGAAACACGGAATTGATACGGGGGATTTTCAACTCAAACTTTGCGGTTCGGGTGGCGGAGGACAGATGCTTGCCATCACTCGGAACAAATCACAGGCTGTGGACTATTTTGATTCGAATCGCCTCACTTATTCTCTGATTGCCAATCCTGGAATCCATCAACAAACTACATAAATTCAATGTTCCATTTAACAATTCACTACGATGAAAACACAAAATAAATTAGTCGTCTGGCTCAATCAGATTAGGGCCAATTTTCTCATTCTTGCAGTATTGCTGGTATTGATCGGCATTGCATTGGCTTATAAATATCTACCGGCAAACCACTCCATCAGGTGGCTGGATCTGGCACTGATCATTTTTGGAACCGTTACGGCCCACGCCTCTGTCAACCTTTTCAACGAATATTCGGATCACGTGACAGGAATCGATAAAAATACCAAAAGAACCCCTTTCAGTGGTGGAAGTGGCATGATGACCTCTGGACTTACCAGTCCATCGGAAGTACTCATTGCTGCCATCCTCACCCTTCTGGTTTCGGGAACAATAGGCATTTACTTTGGAATTACCGCTCACTGGACGATCTTCCTGATCATGCTGACCGGCGCCTTCTCCATCGTGTTTTATACTCCCTTGCTCACTAAATTGATGCTTGGCGAACTCTTTTCCGGATTGACGCTCGGCACCCTGGTCGTTTTAGGAACATTTATTTCATTGACAGCCACTCCTGAACAACCTCTTGGCACCCTGCTTCCGGATGAAGTATTTCTCATATCCATTCCTCCGGGAATTTTGACTGCACTGCTGCTATTTCTCAACCAGTTTCCCGATTCAGAAGCCGACAGGAAAGGAGGGCGAAAACACCTGGTCATCAAACTCGGCTACAAAAACGCGGCCTCCCTCTATGCGGTGGGAGTAGCTGCAACTTTTACCTTTATTTTGGTACTTCCGCTGACCGGAATATCCTCTTACTGGCTATTACTGGCCCTGTTACCGCTGCCTCTTATATTAAAGGCAACCAAAACCACGCTGAAATATTATGGCAACGCTGAAAAACTGGTTCCCGCACTAGGCGAAAATATTGCCACAGTTCTGCTGACGGATGCCTTGCTGGCCCTGGCCATTTTTATCACCTTATTCATCTGAAAATGCCTGTCCGTGCCCAAAGACTTCCTGTCTGGATGAAGACCCCGCTCCCTTCCGGGAAAAATTACATCGAACTGAAAAATCTGGCAGCCAGTCAGAAGCTTAACACCATTTGCGTCAGTGGAAACTGCCCGAACAAGGCGGAATGCTGGGGTGCCTCAACGGCCAGTTTCATGATTCTGGGTGATAAGTGCACACGTAATTGCCGTTTCTGTGAGGTAAAGAACATGATCCCGGATCCAGTGGATCAGGCAGAGCCACTGCGGCTGGCAGAGACCATCCGGGCACTTAAAATAAAACACTGTGTCCTAACCTCGGTCACCAGGGATGATCTGGAAGATGGGGGAGCCGCCTTCTGGGCTTTGACCATCCGAACAGTCAAGGAGATGAATCCTGGAATTACCATGGAAACCCTGATCCCGGATTTTTACGCCAAGGCCGATTTGATACGCCAGATTGTGGAGGCCAGACCGGAGGTCATTTCGCACAACCTTGAAACGGTCAGGCGACTTACTCCACGGGTCAGGGACACCGCCCGCTACGACCGAAGCCTTAGGGTAATGGAGATCATTGCGGCTTCCGGAATCGTTCCTAAATCGGGAATAATGGTAGGATTGGGGGAGACCGATCAGGAGGTGTTCGAAACAATGGACGACCTGTTACGTACAGGATGCAGGGTATTGACCATCGGACAGTACCTTCAACCATCGGCTCACCACCTGAAGGTGGAGGAGTTTATAAAACCGGAAATATTCATCAAATACCGGGAAGCGGCCCTAAAAAAAGGGTTCCGGATGGTCGAGAGCAGTCCGCTGGTCCGATCTTCCTACCACGCCGAAAGGCATATTAATGCTTAATATTTATACCCATTGAAACCATGAATCAAAATCAACTGGTGACCACACGCACCAATAAAATGCGCCATAAAAAAACGGCCTACTTTTCAAAAATGAAGAAGATAGCTCACGGCAAAATACTGGATATCATAAACCTAACCGAATCTACCTACATCCTTAGGGTGGAAAAGGGTGATCTGGAATTCAAGGCCGGACAGTACCTCGTATTAAACATTCCCGGAGAGAATGTAGCCCGCGAATATTCCATTTACAGTCAGGAAGATGCTCCCTATCTGGACCTTCTCATCAAGGAGGTAACCGATGGGAAAATCTCAAAAGAGCTGAAATACCTGAAGATTGGGACTAAACTTGAAATTTCTGGACCTTTTGGATTTTTTGTTTTAAGGGACAATCGGCTGAGCACAAAAAACCATTTCACTTTCATCGCTACAGGAACCGGAATTTCGCCTTTTCACAGCATGATCCTATCTAATCCGGAACTCAACTTTGAGGTCATTCATGGCGTGAAATACCAGAATGAAGCCTACGATTCGGCCAACTACCCTGCCGGAAGCTATACCGTCTGTACCTCGCGTGAAGCTGGAGGAGATTTCCAGGGACGTTTAACCGAATATTTGAAGAACAGAGGAGTGCGGAAGGACTCCGTCTATTACATCTGCGGAAATTCGGCCATGGTCAACGAAGTAACGATCTTCCTCGAGAAAATGGAAATCAGTCCGGAAAACATCCGGACGGAAGTATTCTTCTAAACATCCAAGACTTCTGTGACTCATTTTATCAAATATGAACCCAAGGAGTGCGAACGTTGTAAAAGTTTGCACATTTGCACGGGAACAAGCAATTGTGCCTGCTTCGATGTGGAGATTTCCGGAAAACTACTGGACCATCTCTCTTTGCACTACGAGGATTGCCTGTGTCCTGCTTGCCTGAAGGGGTTAAAAAATCAGAATTCTTGATCCATTCAGGAATCATACTGCTGACCCTGATTCATGAAAGTTGAAGCTACAACTGTCCTACACGTAAAAAAAGGCAAGAATCTCCTTATTTATCTGCATTCCCTTTACAATTTTTTACCGGTCTCACCCCCAATTTCCACCTTAATTTTATATCCATTTTCGGTTTCAAAGTGAACTACGGTATGGTTGTCTCATCTTTCATTTCAACCAATCCCGTGAAATAAATGGCTTTTCACTGATGAAAACGGGCTTTTTACTGATTATTATCTGTTTGTCTGCACAGAAATCTAACTTTGTTCCTCACACTTTCAGCAGGCAGACCGGGTATGAACAAAACTTTCAAAATACAGGTAATTGAGTTCCTCCTTTTTGGAATAATCTGGATCGGCATTTTTTCCATTCCCTTTTTCAATCAATGGGGTTATTCCTCACTTGACTTGGAAAAATTGTTTTCCGAATGGTTGCGCATTTTCGGATTCTTCCTCATTTTTTTAATCAACATTGGAATTCTGATTCCCAAATACCTGATCAAACAAAAATACAAAGCCTACATCATCTCTGCCATCTCGCTGATCGCGGTTATGTGCGTAGCGGGTTTGGTATTGAATGCCGTTTTATTTCCAACGCCACTTACCATGCCTCCGATGAATCTGGGATCCGGAATGCCTATGGAACTTGGTTCTGGCATGCCTGCTCCTATCGGATTTAAACCAGAGCGAAAAACGGATTACGACTCACTGTCATTGGTGATCATTGCCAACCTGATTATCTCTTTCCTGGTGGTAGGCAGCAGTACAACTTTCAAGGTAATTGGCCAATGGCTGGTTGCTGACGACAGGCGCAAGGATCTGGAGAAGGAACAGCTTAAAACGGAATTGGCCCTGCTTCGTCACCAGGTTAGTCCGCATTTTTTCATGAATACGCTCAACAACATTCATTCCCTGATCGATCTGAGTGCCGAGGATGCCAAGGACGCCGTGATCCGTCTCTCCACGATGATGCGCTACCTTCTCTATGACACTACGCAGGGACAGACCAGTCTGAAGCGCGAGATCGGTTTCATCGAGAGTTATATCTCATTGATGCAACTGCGCTTCTCCACACAGGTTTCGGTCACCCTGGAAGTTCCCGAAAACATTCCGGATCTGCAAATACCTCCGATGCTCTTTATTTCACTGCTGGAAAATGCCTTCAAACACGGGGTGAGTTATCAAAATGATTCATTTGTGCACTTTCGGATTGATGTCGGTGGTGGAAGGCTAAATTGCACCATCCAAAACAGCAAACAGCAGAAAGTATCCAAGACCGGAAATCGATATTCAGGAATCGGGCTGGCTAACATAAAAAAGAGCCTTGAGCTCCTTTTCGGGAACAATCATCAGTTTGAAATTCGTGAAACAGAATCGGAATACGAGGTCTTTCTGAGCATTCCCACCGAATAGAAAAAAGAAACTAATCAGGCAGCTGTTTTCTCAAATGGCGAACCTGATCAATCAGTAAAATCGTTTGATATTAGTCATATAAATAAATTTAACGAAATGAAAATCAAATGCGTAGCCATTGACGACGAACCCCTGGCCCTGAAACAGATAGGTGCCTATCTTGAAAGAACTCCCTTTTTCGAAACCGTCGCGCTGTGCTCCAATGCTTTTGAGGCCCTGCAGTTCATCCGGGAAGGAGTGGTTGATCTTCTGTTTGTTGACATCAACATGCCCGATCTGAACGGATTGGATTTTGTCAAGTCTCTTGAAAGGAAAATCCCCGTCATTTTCACGACCGCCTACAGTGAATATGCCATAGACGGTTTTCAGGTAGATGCGTTGGATTACCTGCTGAAACCCATCAGCTATGCTTCCTTCCTAAAATCTGCCAACAAGGCAAAAACCTGGTTTGATGTCAATCATAAGTCCAATGAGGTCGTTCAACCTCAAATGGATTATCTTTTCGTCAAGTCGGAACACCGGCTCATACGAATCCTTTTAGCCGACATCAAGTACATTGAAGGGTCCAATGAATACATCATCATCCACCTGCTCAAGGAGAAACCCCTCACCACGCTCATGCGGATGAAAAATATTGAATCCATGCTTCCTGATAAGCATTTCATGCGTGTTCACAGGTCATTCATTGTGAATCTCAACCAGGTAAAGGTGATTGAACGTAACCGGATCATTTTTGATGAGAAGATTTACATCCCGGTAGGAGAACAGTACAAGGAAAATTTCCAGAAATTTCTGGATAAGACCTTCTACATTTGAAATATGGATCTGCTTCGTTTTATCTCTAATACATCGTCCTCCTTATGAAATTTAAAAAAAATATAGCAACCAGTGATACGGGATACATTTTCAACCCGGGATCCGGCGACTCATTTTCATCGAACCAGATTGGCACGGATCTGCTTTCATTTTTTAAGGAAGACAAATCCCGGGGCGAGATTATTCGTTTGATATGCGCCAAATATGAGGTAGAAAAGATTCAATTTGAAAAAGATCTCGATGATTTCATTACCCAACTCAGAGATCACAATCTATTGGAAAATTAGAATCTTCTATCTTAAAATATGATTTCCAATCAGGCCTCTGAAACCATATTGAAAATGGCAATTGGGTCGTAAGGGGAAATCAAGAATAATTAACCAACACTTCGATTAAAGCAAATGATTACTACCAATACTTTGATAAAAAAGAAACTGGTGATCGCCGTAACCGGACTAAATGCCATAGACAGTCCGGGACCGGGAGTCGCAGTCATTCGGGCTATCAGGGAATCGCCCGAGTTTGATCTGCGCATCATTGGACTCAATTATGAGTCCCTTGAGCCAGGAATCTATCTGCACGACCTGATAGACAAAACCTATCAAATTCCCTATCCATCGGCCGGTACCGAGAGCCTTTTGCATCGGATGAAGTACATACATCAAATCGAAAACATCGACCTCGTTATTCCCAATTTCGATGCTGAGTTGTTTAGTTTTATCAAATTAAGGGAGGAGCTGGAAAAAATGGGCATCCGCAGCTACCTGCCTGAAATGGAGCAGTTTGAAGCCCGGCACAAGACCGTGCTTTACAAATTCGGAAAAAAGCACCAGTTGATGGTTCCAGAGGACCGGCTTATCAACCAGCCTTCCGAACTGATGAAGGCAGCCGAGGAGTTGGAATATCCACTGGTCATTAAGGGGAAATATTATGATGCAACCATTGCCAATACCCTGGAGGAAGCCCAAAAGGCCTTTTTCCAGCTACAAGCGAAATGGGGTTTGCCCATCATTGCCCAAAAGTTCATCAAGGGAACTGAAATCAATATTGCAGCCCTTGGTGATGGAAAAGGAAATACCATCAGCGTAATCCCCATGCGAAAACTTTACATCACCGATAAAGGCAAAGCATGGGCTGGTATCACCATCGAAGATCCCTCCCTGATTGAACTTGCCCATAAATTTATAAAAGCCACCAGGTGGCGCGGTGGATGTGAACTCGAAATTATGCAGTCGGCCACCGGCATTCCTTACATCATGGAGGTCAATCCCCGTTTTCCTGCCTGGATTTACCTGACTGCGGCCGCGGGTCAAAATCAACCTGCAACACTCGTCAGGATGGCCCTCGGAGAAACCGTTGAACCATTCAGGAGTTATGAGGTTGGAAAAATGTTCGTTCGCTACGCCTGGGAATTAATAACGGATGTGGGCGAATTTCAGAAGATATCTGGAACAGGAGAATTGTAAATTATGTACTTAGATCGGTGACCAGGATGGTCCGAATAGCCGATTGACAACCTAAAATATTGAAACATGGAAAAACTAAGATACGAAAGGCCGATCATCAGGAAACTGAATGCAGGTCTGGTGAATAAGTTCGGAACACAAGCCAGGAGCGAAGTCGTGTCACACCTCGAAGGGGCCAGTGTGAAGGCTTTGATCCGTGAGTACGGCTCTCCCCTTTTTGTCCTTTCAGAACAACAGATCCGACGCAGTTATCAGAATATGTCCAGAATATTCAAGACCAGGTACCCAAAAGTTCAGTTTGCCTGGTCCTATAAAACCAACTACCTGAATGCCGTTTGCAGGATCTTCCATCAGGAAGGATCGTGGGCGGAGGTTGTTTCAGGATTTGAGTATGAAAAGGCACTAGGCAATGGGGTTCCCGGGAAAATGATCATCTTCAATGGTCCTGATAAAACCGAGGATCAACTGGTAATGGCTGCCCGCAACGATTCACTCATTCACATCGACCATTTTGATGAACTTTACACCCTTTTAAGGCTGAGTGAGGAGTTTCAGCTAAAACCAAGGGTTGCCATACGGGTCAATATGGACACCGGGATCTATCCCAAATGGGACAGGTTTGGTTTCAATTTTGAAAATGGACAAGCCTGGAATGCCATCAACAAAATTACCGACAGTGACCGGCTCAATCTGGTTGGATTACATTGCCACATCGGCACCTTCATGCTCGATACCAATGCCTATGCCATTGCGGCTTCAAGGTTGTGCGAACTGGCCTGGCGGATCCGCGACAAACACGGGAAGACCATTCAATACCTCGATCTGGGCGGTGGCTTCCCTTCCACCAATACTTTGAAAGGATCCTATCTACCTGGTTCGGATACGGTTCCAACCATTGATCAGTTTGCCGATGCCATCACCTCGGTGATCCTTGGTTTTGGCTTCAGCAAAGAGGAGTTGCCCTTGCTGATTCTGGAGACTGGCAGGGCAATGATCGACGATGCGGGATATCTGCTTGGCACGGTCCTGGCCAACAAGCGGCTCTCTGACGGCCGCAGTTCAACGATACTGGACATAGGTGTCAACTCCCTGTTCACGGCCTTTTGGTACGACCACAAAGTTTCTCCTGCCCAGGAAGGTGGCCAATACACCGAAGAGACCGTTCTTTACGGACCCCTCTGCATGAACATCGATGTAATCAGGGAAAGTGTTTCACTGCCCCTGCTGAACAAGGGAGACCACCTGGTGGTGCACAAGGTGGGTGCCTACAACATGACACAGTGGATGCAGTTTATCACCCTGCGCCCCAATGTGGTACTCCTGGATCACGAGAGCCATCCGAAACTGATCAGAAAAGCAGAGACGATCGAATCGATCGAATCGCAAGAGCAGATTCCGGAGCACTTGTTAATCAATTCCTTGTCCTAGCTAGCGGATAAACCTACAAATTTTATTTTTTCCACAAACAACCGATTGAATATGCCCATCCATAGATACCTGGTTACACTCAAGGAGGAGTTGCTGCCTGCTACGCTCAACAGTTACTCGATCATCTTCTTTCTGGACAATAAACTTTTTGCAACCGGAATGCTGGTGGTTACCTTTTTTAACTTCTATGCCGGATTAAGTGGATTGATTGCCGTCCTGACAACCTTGCTGATTGCCCGTTCGATGGGATTTGACAAGGAACAACTTAGGAAGGGGTTGCTGAGTTTCAATGCCTTGCTGATTGGGCTTGGGATGGGAACCTTTTTTGATCCCGGGTTTGTTTATTTCACCCTGTTGCTACTGGCTGTGCTCCTGACCCTTATCCTGTCTGTGACACTTGGCGGGTTTCTTGGCAGATATGGATTACCGCATTTGAGCATTCCATTTATCATTGGATTCTGGCTGATTGTCCTTCCATCCTCTACTTTCGAAAATCTTGGATTGACCCAACGTAACATTTACTGGATTAATACGGCCTACGCGGTTGGGGGCAGTCAGCTCGTCAATTTTCTACAGGCCATCGATGGCCTTTCCATCAACAAAATGGCCGACACCTACCTACGCTCCCTCAGCTCCATATTCTTTCAGAATAATCTCCTTGCGGGATTACTGATCTCCGGTTTATTGCTCATCAGTTCAAGAATCGCCTTTTCGCTTTCCCTCCTTGGATTTCTTACAGCCTACCTTTTTGCCTCTTTTACCGGATCTGATATCGCAGGATTTTCCTACTACAACATTGGCGCCAACTACATCATGACGGCTCTCGCCATTGGGGGATTTTTCGTCATTCCTTGCATCAAATCCTATCTCTGGACCTTCTTACTGGTTCCCTTGACTACCTTGATTTTGCTCTTTATGACCAAACTTTTTGGGGTGATGCAATTACCCGTTTTCTCCCTTCCATTTTCCGTCGTAGTGATTCTTTTCCTCTATTTCCTAAAAATGCGAACCAATACCTCTGGTCTGGTACTCACACCCATCCAATATTATACGCCTGAAATCAATCTCTACAGCTACCACAACAACAAAATAAGGTTGGCACAACTTTTGTATTATCCTTTGCACTTGCCTTTTTGGGGAGAGTGGATTGTAAGTCAGGGTTATGATGGCTCATTCACCCACAAAGGAGACTGGAGCAAGGCCTATGATTTTATGTTACTGGATGAAGAGATGAAAAGTTACACCTCCGATGGATTCCTTTGTGATGATTACCACTGTTACAACAAACCAGTGCTGGCACCTGCGGATGGCATCGTGGAAGAAGTGACCAATCAATTGGAGGACAATGAAATTGGCAAAACCGATTCAGTAAATAACTGGGGAAACAGCATCACCATTCGTCACCTGCCTGGACTGTATACGCAATTGTCTCATTTGCGGAAAGGAACGTTCAAGGTAGCAAAGGGAGATCTTGTGAAACGGGGAGATGTCCTTGCCAACTGCGGAAATTCGGGGCGTTCCCCACAGCCGCACCTTCATTTTCAGGTGCAGAGCTCCCCAAAAATAGGGTTCAAAACACTGGGATATCCGTTTGCCTACTACCTGAAATCCAGGAAGAATCAACCTGAACTATCCTCCTTTTCACATCCGGCTGAAGGTGACCTGATCGCTGACATTCAAACCCACGCCCTGTTGAAAAAATCGTTCGATCTGCAACCAAATACTGCCATGGAGTTCAGTTATACCGACCAGAAGGGAGTTGCCAGGACGGAACAATGGGAAGCCTTCACCGATTCGCTCAATTGCAACTATCTCTATTGCAGTCAATCAAAAAGTACGGCCTATTATGTAAACGATGGGACCATGTTCTATTTTACCACCTTCTACGGAAATAAAAAATCGCTGCTATATTACTTTTACCTGACCGCCTTCAAGGTGTTGCTTGGCTACCACAAGGATCTAACCGTTACAGATGTATTGCCCTTAAACACCATCCTGAACAAAAACTGGATGATTTGGCTTTATGATTTTATCGCACCTTTTACGAATCGCGTAACAGTCAACTACACGATGAATCAGCAAGGTAGCGACAATTATTACCAGCCTCAGACCCTGACACTCTGTTCAAAGATTGAAAGTTCGTTGTTTGGAAAAGTTCAGCAAGAAAGCCAAAGTTCTATTCAGTTACAAAACAACCGGATTGAAAAATTCACATTCAGCCGAAAAAAAAATAAAATTGAAGCAACATGTACAAATATCTAATACTTGGATTCCTTCTTTTACCGGTTTTATCCTTTTCACAGGATAAATTAAACTTTCAGCGGGCAGATAGCCTCTCCTACAGCTATTTCCAGAAAGGGGAGTGGGGAAAGTTGAAGATCTTGCTACAACAAGCCTTTAAAGAGGAGATAGATTCGAAATTTATGCGCCAGCGGGCTGGTTATGCCTTCTTTATTACTGGGGATTTTACTTCTGCCAGGATACAATATGAAAAAGCCCTTGAGTTTGATCAGGCAGACGAGGTCACCCGTGAATATCTTTACTATGCGGCCCTAAATTCGGGTTCAGAAGAGACGCGGTTGCTGGCAGAAAATCTTCCTGCCTCCGTTGCTACGCGATTGGGTGTTAAACGCTACAATCCAATTGACAGGATTGACACGGAGTTTAACCTGAAAACCAATCAGACGACCACTCGTTCCAACCAAATGTATTATAGGTTTGGGATCAGTTCTGAAATCGGCTACAGATTTTCTCTTTACCAGGCTTACGCCTATTACGAGCAGACCATCAACAAGGAATTAACCAAACAACCGGAATATCTGGTTTTGCTGAAATATACACTGTCGCCCGTCTTTCAGGCAAAGGCTGCCTACCACCACCTGGCATCCAATGCCGCCAGTATCTCCTATCCGGGTAATTTGGGATTCATTGGTCTCTCGGCGCAATGGAGAAGATTCAGTCTGGAGGCAAATACCTCTCTCCTGAAAACCACCCTGGCAACGACCCTGCAAACCGGAATTCAGGGCGGAATCGTCTTACCAGGAAAGGCCAATTTGTATCTTAAAAGCGCGGTCTTTGGCATGTATGAGAGCGCCACCTACAGAACGATTTTCTCAGAGACTGCCGGGTTAAAATGTACCGGAAACTTATGGGCAGAGGGTAACCTTACCATTGGAAACCTAAAAAATTACAGCACCTATAATTCACTTTACGTCTACAATTCGGTAGATCCTTCCATTTTCAGGACGGGTTTTTCGTTGGTTTATTTTTTGGGCAAGCATCTTTCCATACTTGGAAATTTCACTTTCGATCAGCAGAAGATTGAGTCCAGCAGTGTCAACAATTTATATTATCAATATTCATATTCAGGAGGATTAAAATGGAAACTTTAAAAAGAACATGGTTAACAGCAGCACTCATTATGATGGCTGTTTCCCTGCAAGCCCAAAACATAAGCGAATTGCAATCCGCCTTCAGTAAGAGCTATATTGCAGAGAATCAAAATAATTACATTCAGGCCATCAATGAAATGAAGCCTATATACAAGGAGGAAGATTACATCTCGAACATTCGCCTGGGATGGCTCAACTACCTGGCCAAACAATACAGTGAATCCATCTCCTTTTATAAAAAGGCCATTGCACTGAAACCCTATGCCATCGAAGCCAGGTTGGGTTGTGTCAAGCCACTCAGCGCCATCGAAAACTGGGAAAAGGTAAAGGAACAATACAACGAAATCCTCAAGGTAGATCCATTAAACACGACCGCCAATTACTGGCTGGGAGTCATTTTCTACAACAGAAAGGACTTTAGATCGGCCACAGCACTCTTTGAAAAGGTCGTTAATCTTTATCCGCTGGATTATGATTCCGTGATCATGCTTGCCTGGGCCAAACTTTACAACAACAGCCACACGGATGCAAAACTCCTGTTTCAGCAGGCGCTCATCATTCGTCCCAATGACAACTCAGCGCAGAACGGTCTGCAATTAATCAACAAATGGCTGGAGGTAAATCTCCGACCTCCTGGTCAACAAAAGAAATAGGGATTAACCGTGAAAAACTGGATTGTTTTTCACGGTTTTTTTTTATTCCCGGGCCGTAATAATTCAGTGTAGGATGATTTGCCGGGGCTATTGCCAAAAAAAATCTGAAGTTCCAAAGTTAACAGTCCATTCTGAATGCCACTAATGGACCATTTGTAGGGTATTTTTGACGTCCGCTATTTTTTCTTGTCAAAAAAATTGAATTGAGATATAATGTTTAAAAATTATCTTTTACTTTCACACTCAATTAATCAAACGCATCGCTAGTTTTCCATTCTAACTATTCCCAGATGATAAAAAAATTGTCAGGTTGTCTGTTGATGCTTTCGATTCTCTCGATCACTGCAAATATTCAGGCACAATCCCGAGTTTCGTTCGATCATTACAAAAATAATGCTGAAGTTCAGAAAGCCCTGAACGATTTACAGGCAAAGGGTGCCTCACGGACAGCACTCCATAAAATTGCAGAGAGTCCGGGAGGAGAGCCCGTATTCGTTCTGGAAATTGGCAAGGAATTAAAAAATGTTCCTGCCATCTTTGTGGGTGCCAACTTCGAAGGCAAGACTCCCATCTCCACGGAAGGCGCCCTTTATCTGGCCAATATGCTGCTGGATTCGGCCAAATATACCGGTAAAGTCAAATGGTTTATCTTACCTTTGCCCAATCCGGATGCCACTGTTGGCTATTTCTCGAAGGTGAAATATGAACGTACCGTCAATGGCTCCGAGGTAAATGACGACAAGGATGATTTGATGAACGAAGACGGTCCGGACGATCTGAATGGTGATGGGTTCATTACCTCCATGCGGGTGGAAGATCCCGAAGGAACCTACCTGATATCGGAAAAGGATCCCCGGCTAATGGTAAGAGCCGATGCCTCCAAAGGGGAAAGGGGAAAGTACAAGCTGTACCCTGAAGGTCTCGACAACGATGGCGACGGTGAAATAAACGAAGATGGCCCCGGTGGTATCAATGTCGGTATCAATTTTCCACACCTTTTTAAATCCAATGCAAAAGATACCGGATTGTGGCCGGGAGAAGCCCCGGAGACATATGGGGTCATGAAGTTTGTCTTCAGTCATCCTGAAATTTCGATGGTTTACACGCTGGGAACCTCTGATTTCTGTATCGCTCCTCCACGAGGTGGACGGAAAGGCGGCATGAATATGGAGAGTTTGAAGATCCCCGCCAGATTTGCAGCCCGTATCGGAGCAGATCCTGAGAAAACCTATCCCATGAACGAGATCGTTGAGATGTTTAAGGCCAATATGCCCAGCAGAGCCGGTCGTGAAATCAATGCAGAAACAGTAACCGACATGCTCGGCTTGGGAGCTTCCGTCAATCCATTGGAGGAGGATCTTAAATTTTATACCGACTTTTCTGACAAGTACAAATCCTTCCTGAAAGCAAAGGGATTTTCAACCGACCGCATGGCTGCTGATCCAGATAAGGATGGCTCCTTCGAACTCTGGGCCTACTACCATTTGGGTGTCCCTTCCTTCAGCATGAACCTGTTTACTCCTCCCAAACCTCCGACCGAACAGAGAACCCGGGAATCCGGCTTCAGGGATCCGACCGCAAAAACGGCAGAAGGAGATGACAAGGAGAAGACCATCCTGGCCTACATTGACAAAAAACTTCACGGAACCGGTTTTGTCAAATGGCAACCCTTCAACCATCCCACACTGGGGAAAGTAGAAATCGGCGGGATTGCCCCGTTTGTAACTTCCACACCCCCTGCCCTGCAAATTGATTCGCTCTGCAAGATGCAACTGCCCTGGTTACTTAATCTATCCAAAAAATTGCCGGACCTCCAGCTGATGCAGGAGAAAGTAACTGATTTGGGTGCCGGTGTATACAAGCTGGAACTGTTCATCGAAAACAAGGGAGTACTTCCTTATCCCACCGCCATGGGTTCCAGGAACAAGCAGCCTGCACCCGTAATGGTCATCATTGAAGGGGAAAGTCTTCAGTTCCTGGAGGGTTACAAAAGAACCTCCCTCGGCGATGTTGGCGGGAATCAGGTTAAAAAATTAACCTGGACCATCAAGACGGATAAAAACAGCATTCTGAAAGTGCACCTCGAATCCCCCATTTTCGGGTCAACTGTCAAACAAATTAAGATCGGAGGTTAATCATGAAAAAGCAATTCATAGTACTCGCATTGTCCCTGCTGTCCTTCCTGGCAGTAGCCGAAAATAAGGGGAAAATAGAAATCCCGCTCCGCTTTGACCGTTACTACACCTACGAGGATGTGGTGGAGGCACTGAAATTGTTGCACACGACCTTTCCGCAACTCACCAAACTCGATCTGGTTGGCAAAAGCGAAGAGGGCCGTGAGATATATGCGCTGACCATCAACAATCCAAAAACAGGAGATGCACTTTCCAAACCAGGCGTATACGTCGACGGGAACATTCATGGCAATGAAATACAAGCAGGTGAAGTATGTCTTTACTTTGCCAATATGCTGTTGACCAAGTATGGTGAAAACGAAAAAATCACCAAGGTGCTGGATAAAAATGCCTATTACATCCTACCTGTCGTCAATGTGGATGGAAGAGCCCATTTCTTCAACGATCCGCAGACTTCAAGTTCAGGACGGAGTTTTCACATCCCTAGAGACGATGACAGGGATGGACTGATCGACGAAGATGGACCGGATGACCTGGATGGCGATGGCAATATCTGCATGATGCGCATCAAGGATCCACTTGGCAACTACAAAACGGATCCGGAAGACAGCAGACTGATGATTCCCATCAAACCTGGTGAAAAAGGAGAATGGACCCTGCTGGGTGAAGAGGGAATCGACAACGATGGCGATGGAAAAATCAACGAAGATGGGGAGGGTTATTTTGATGCCAACAGAAACTGGGGCTATGACTGGCAGCCCGGCTATGTACAAAGTGGGGCAGGCGATTTTCCACTTCAGGCACTGGGAGTAAAAGCCATTGCAGCCTATATCCACCAACGGCCAAACATCCTCGTCAATTTTGCCTTCCACAACTCAGGAGGACTTTGGTTAAGGGCCCCATCCATTAAAGAGGAAAAAGTTGATCCCAGAGACGTTGCTGTTTATGACATCATTGGCAAGAATGCCACCAAGATTACGCCTGGCACTGTTTACGAACCCTCGTACGACCTTTATGACACTTTCGGCGACACCGACTCACACATGTTCAATCTGGAAGGTTCCTATACTTTCGTTGGTGAACTGTTTATGAGAAGTCAGGAAACCTATCGAGACAATGTCAACAAACCGGTCCCCCCGCCTACCGAAGCAGAGAGTATTTCCAGAAGGGGCGGCAATCCGGACGAGGCCCGGGAATTGGTCAAATTCAATGACAACGTCGGATTGAATGAATTGTACAAACCCTGGAAACCCTTTAAACATCCGACTTACGGCGACATTGAAATTGGTGGCTGGGTGAAGATGAGTTCTCGTCTCCCACACCCCTTTATGCTGCAGGAGCTGGTTCACAGAAGTGCCATGGTGGTTCTTTTTGCCGCCGAACAAACACCTGAAATCAGTATGGATGTCTTTGAGGTAAAAGAGATCGGAAAAAATCTTCATCAGGTAAGGGTCAGGCTTAAAAATGAAAAAGGGCTGCCCACCATGTCCTACAAAGCCATCAGCACCAAATTGTATACCCAGGACATGCTGAAATTGACAGGAGGCAAAGTTGTGGCGTCGGGAAAAATTACCGACCTCCGGAACAACAAGATCAGTTACCAGGAGCATAAACCCGAAATCATCTACACGACTGTGCCCAGCTACGGCTTTGCAGAATACCAGTTTCTGGTAGAAGGAAAGGGTGAAATTATCCTGAGTTATCATTCAAGAAAGGCAGGAAATTTGTCGAAAACAGTAAAATTGTAATAAAGAACCAAAATAAATAAGCCTCATAATTCGCTCAAATTTTCGAAACAAAAAACGAAATGTAAGATTCATTTTTCATTTTTGTTATATTTGGCGACTCAAAACTAACTTTATAGTTACAAAAAGTGGGAATTTTACAGGAAAAACTATCAAAATTTGATCTTCCGAGGAAAATCATCGAAGCCGGTATTTACCCCTATTTCAGGGTGATAGAATCGGATCAGGATACCGAAGTTACCATCGACGGCAAGAAAGTTCTGATGTTTGGATCCAACAGTTATCTGGGTCTGACCAATCATCCAAAGATAAAGGAAGCAGCCAAAACAGCCATTGACAAATATGGCACTGGTTGCGCTGGATCACGATTTTTAAACGGAACGCTCGATATTCACATCGAATTGGAGGAGCGTCTGGCCAAATTTACGGGCAAGGAGGGTGCACTCTGTTTCAGTACCGGTTTCCAGGTGAACCTGGGAGTGGTTTCGGTACTGACCGGACGCAACGACCATCTTTTGCTCGATGAACTCGACCATGCCTCCATCATCGAAGGAAGCAGGCTTTCCTTCTCCCGGGTACTAAAGTATGCGCACAACGACATGAAGTCGCTCGAAAGCAAACTGAAACACTGTACTCCCGACAGCTTAAAGCTTATTGTGGTGGACGGAATCTTTTCGATGGAGGGTGATATCGTCAAATTGCCTGAAATCGTGAAACTGGCCAAAAAATACAATGCCACCATCATGGTTGATGATGCCCATTCACTCGGAGTCATTGGCAAAAATGGTTCAGGAACTGCCTCCCATTTCGGCTTGACAGATCAGGTCGACCTGATCATGGGCACTTTCTCCAAATCCTTTGCTTCACTGGGTGGTTTCATTGCGTCCGACAAGGACACGATTAACTTCATCAAGCACAGTTCGCGTTCACTTATTTTCAGCGCAAGCATGACTCCCTCCGCTGCCGCTACAGTACTGGCCGCACTCGACATTATGGAAAGCGAACCGGAGAGAATCAAACACTTGTGGGATATTACCAACTATGCACTCAAGGGATTCAAGGATGCCGGTTTCGATACCGGAAAATCCGAATCCCCCATCATCCCATTGTTCATCCGTGACGACGTCAAGGCGTTGATGCTTACGAAAGTGCTGCTTGAAAACGGTGTCTTCGTCAATCCGGTCGTCTCACCGGGAGTTCCTAAGGAGGACAGTCTGATCAGGTACTCCCTGATGGCAACCCATACCAAGGAACAGGTCGATATCTCCATTGAGAAAATCACGGCGGCAGCCAGACAACTGGGCATATTGTCCTGATTTTTTCCGACTTATTCCAGGAATCGAAGAACGATTTTGCCCTTGTTGTACTTTAGGCACTTTAGATCACTATAGTCACTTTAGTCACTTCAGATCATTTTCTATGAAAAAAATCATTCTCCTCACGGGCATCTCCTCTGGTTTCGGAAAAGAGACAGCCTCCCTGCTTGCCCAGGCAGGACACTCGGTTTACGGAACGGTTCGCAAGGCGGGAGATTCGGATCCACAGGTCAAGATGCTGATTATGGACCTAACTGATATCAAGTCGATTACCGAAGCAGTCAATACCGTTCTTACAAAGGAAGGTCGGATTGACGTGTTGATCAACAATGCCGGAATGCATACAGGTGGTCCGATTGAAACGCTTCCATTTGAAACCATTGCCCTCCAGATGCACACCAATTTTCTCGGGTTGGTACAGCTCACTCAATTGGTTCTTCCCGCTATGCGGAAACAAGGTGGCGGGACCATCATCAACTTCGGCTCGATTGGCGGACTGATGGGACTCCCTTATCAGGGAATCTACTCTGCGGGTAAATTTGCCATAGAAGGTTTTAGTGAGGCACTCCGCATGGAGGTCAAGCAATTTAACATCAAGGTTGTGGTCATCAATCCTGGTGACTTCCGGACCAACAATTCAGCCAACCGCAGGGGATTCCTCTCCCCTACCGGCGAAGGGGATCCCTACCAGTCTCAATTCACAAAAACGTTGGGAATCATTGAAAACGACGAATCCAAAGGGTGGAAACCCGAGGTGCTGGCAAAAAAACTGGTTCGGATCGTTGAAAGCAAGAAACCCTGTCAGCGTTACGTCATTGCCTCGCTTGAACAAAAACTCGCGGTTGTTCTGAAAAATATTCTTCCGGGAAGCCTATTCAGCAAAATATTGCGGGATCATTACGGGATCAAATGAATTGAGCGCCTGTCTGTAAGGCAGATTGACTTCAACCTCCACAATTTCCTCCTATGTTCAAAAGAATTTTAATCATCCTGCTACTTACGGGGAGAATGGTGATTGTCTGGGCTCAACCCGGAGAAAACCCGGATCGTATTCAGGCCTCTCCTTCCGTGCAAAAATCTGGCATTTTGCCGGATGAACTGGATGCCCGAATCAAAATGATCACCAACAGGATTGCTTTCGGAGAAGATCCCAAACTAACCGAAGATTTCATCGTGGCCTGTGTTACACTCGATCCCAAATTCGACCGCCGGTTCACGGAGTTCAGTGGAGACCAGTGCGGCAGGTACCTAAGTGCCTTCTCCAGCCTGCAAATCCCGGAAAATCCAGTCGACATCAGGGAGGTGGCACGCAAGATCATCCTGACCCAAAAAGCAGATGGCAGATTTGGAAACGACCATCTCAATTTTGACGACCCCATGAAACTGGAAGGCAACCATATGGCCCTATTGTGGGGAAACGGCAGATTGCTTACCGGTCTGATGGATTATTATGTAGCCAGCAAAGATCCCGCTGTTTTGCAATCGGCCATCAAACTGGGTAATTTTCTGCTAAAAACAGCTAGAAGCTGCATGCAAAAATCCGTCGTGGAAAGATTCAAGACCATGGGTGCGATGGGATACATCTGCTTCACCCAAATTACCGACGGAATGGTCAAGTTGTACCAACAGACCTCCGACAAGAAGTACCTTCAATCCGCCTCCGCCATTTATCCGCTTCTGCCTCCGCTGGGGAACCAGCACAGCCATGGCTTTCTGAATACGCTTCTTGGGGTGATGCACCTGTATTCAGCCACCCACGATCTTCAACATCTTGCCTATGTCGAAAAGATTTACGCACAGGTATTGGAGGCTCCAGATTTCCTCATATCAGGTGGAGTGCCTGAGTTTTTCAATGCCGAAGGCACCAAGCCCGGTTCCAGGGATGAGGGATGTTCCGAAGCAGATTTTATCATGGTAAGCCTGGAACTATGGAAGGCAACAGGCAACGTGAAATACCTCGACAGGGCTGAATATTGCCTATATAATGAACTGATGTACAATCAGTTCGAGTCGGGAGATTTTGGCAGTCATCCGATAGGAAAGAACTTTGGTTTTGAAGTGGCCACCTCACCCGGGCGATGCTGGTGGTGCTGCGACTACCACGGACTGCAGGCCATGCTGGAAGCAAGAAAAATCATTGTCACCAACCACAACGGTGAGAAGCTGGTCAATCTTTTTGCCCATACCAATTACCGGGATTCAGATATGGCCTTCACCCTTTCAAAAATTTCTGCGCGAAGTTCCTCCTACACACTCCGGATAGATTCCTGTAGAAATGTTGCGGAACCAATCGCCATCCGAATTCCCTCCTGGGCAACAGAGATTTCCCTCACTCTCAATGGCAAAAAGATCGATGGCAAAAAAGAGAACGGATACCTGCTGGTCGAGAGGGTCTGGTCAAAATCTGACAAGCTTCAAATAGATTTGATTTACCGGTTAAAACTGATCACATCCGACAAACAAATCTTTTCCATCACAAACATGCCTGCAACCCTTAAAAAAACGTCGCTGCAATACGGGCCTTACCTGCTTTCGGCCGACGATGGGTTCAATACCTCTTTCCTTGCGGAGCCGGCCGGCCGGAATGTGATCTATCTTTCAGAGAAAGCAATTCAACCGACAGCTTCTGCTTTTAAGATGGTTCCTGCCTCCAATCTGCTGGATGGCTATCTAAAAATGGAATACCGTCACGAAGGTTATTATGCCCCCGGAACTGTGATCCTTCGCCCAATGTCTGAGGTGACCTATGGCCATCAGGCCAACGTGCAGCTCTATTTCAATTTTGAGAAAAAATAAAAAGGTTTTTTTGAAATTGCATTTTGCTGTCCGTAAACAGGATCATTTTCATTTACAAATCAGGATATTTTAAGAGATTTAATTTCCGTGAACTCAAGGGATACAAGATGACGTCTCAACTTGTATATTTGTGCCTTCCGATCTGCGTGATCCTACTACTACAACGATGAAAAGTACTGCTCTTTTTCTTGCTGCTTTTTTAGCAACTGGCTCAGTTATTGCCCAAAACAAACAGCTAACCGATTATGTCGACCCCTTCACCGGAACAGGTGGCCACAAGGGAATCGGGTTCGGCAATACCTTTCCGGGAGCGGCCTACCCCTTCGGGATGATTCAGTTAAGTCCCGACAATGGAAATCAAGGTTGGGAATATTGCTCCGGATACCATTATCCTGACAGTATCATCGCCGGATTTTCGCACACCCACCTAAGCGGAACAGGTGTGGGCGATTTTGCGGATATCTCGCTGATGCCGACCACAAAAGTAATAGACAAAAAATATTTCCTGCAATCTGAAGAATTCATCACGGAGTATTGCAAAGAGCACGGACTGAAAACCGATCAGTTTTTAAACCGGGATGGCCATCCTGCCCCTTTTACCAGAAACTACCTGTTGAAATACCGGTCCAAATTTTCACACAGTGAGGAGAAAGCATCTGCCGGCTACTATTGTGTCAGACTTCCGGAAGACGATATCGAAGTTGAACTTACCACAAGCGAACGTGTTGGAATGCACAGATACAGTTTCAACAAGGAAACATCACAACAGCATCTCATCCTAAACCTGGGATTTCACATCAACGACGATCGTTGTACGGATGGATTCATCACCTGCAAAACTCCTCAACTGGCAACGGGCTATCGTTTTTCTGCCGGTAAAGCAGGTGTGCAGCGGGTCTATTTTGCCATGCAGTTCTCGAGGCCTGTCATGAAGTACCAGCATTTTTTGGAAGAGGTCGCAGGTCTTGATTATGCCCGGGGGAAACAGCTGGCCGGCGTATTCACCTTTAATGGCAAACAGGGTAAAGAGCTGATGGTCAAAGTTTCCATCTCTTCCGTCAGTGTAGAGGGGGCTTTGCGTAACTTGAAAACCGCCGAAAAACTCGGTTGGGACTTTGGTGGGATGAAGGAAGCTACCAGAAAAAAGTGGAACGATGAATTGTCAAGAATCAGCATCGTCTCCGGAAGTGAGGAGAAAAAATCAATTTTTTACACGGCACTCTATCACAGCTATCTGACTCCCTACCTCTTCTCGGATACCGATGGTCAATACAAAAATTTCAAACAGCAACCCGATAAGGCCATCGGATATCGCCAATACACGGTTCTCTCGTTGTGGGATACCTTTCGGGCCCTCAACCCCCTGCTGACACTTCTTCAGCCTGCCGTCGAAGGAGACATCATCGCATCGATGCTGGCCAAATACAAACAAATTGGGGAACTTCCCTATTGGGAAATTTCCGGAAACGAAGGTGGTTCTATGATCGGTTACCACGCTGCCTCTCTGATTGCAGATGCCGCAGATAAAGAAATTGGAAATTTCGACCTCGGCCTGGCCCTGGAAGCAATGGTGAAAACTTCAGAAACGAACCGGAAAGGTTTGGATTTTTACCGGAAGTACCATTTTGTCCCAACCGACAAGGAGAAGAGTGGGACCGTCTCCAAAACACTGGAATATTGCTACGACGACTGGTGCATCGCCAGGGTGGCAAAACAATTGGGGAAGAATGATCTTTATGAAAAATACCTGGAGCGTTCTGGTTACTACAAAAACCTATACGACCCAGCCTATCATCTGATGCGCGGAAAAAACAGCGACGGAAGCTGGTACGAGCCCTTTCATCCGCGCTTTGCCGAATACGGCAATCCACATACCGTGGAAGGAAACACCTGGCAATACTCCTTCTTTGCTCCCCACGACATGGAAGGACTGATCAAATTGTATGGAGGAAAATCCGGAATGGAGATGATGCTCGATAGTCTATTTACCCAAACCAAGGAGCTGCTGGGCGAAGACACGGATGATGTGACCGGACAAATCGGTCAATATGCCCAGGGGAATGAACCCAGTCACCACGTGGCC
>CAINVV010000194.1 GCA_903854235.1 uncultured Bacteroidia bacterium
GGGTGATCCTGTCGGGAAATCTCCATTGGGAACCAGTCTGAGCGGAAGGACCTCTGCGCCACATTGTGTGAGCGCCTGGTAGAGTTCAGGACCCGCCGATCCGTTGAAACAGTCTAAAACAACCTTCAAACCTTTGAGATCTCCCTCCTTCACGCCGGCCAACTTCATGGTATAATCGATGTAATCTTTGGCGGGATGGTTGATTGCCTCCAGCGTTCCACCGGGACGTATCTCCAGGATGTAGGTTTTATCGTGGTACAACTGCTTCACTTGGGTCAATCCACCAAGCGGTCCGCAATCGTATCCAATTGCTTCTACACCGGGAACGGTAAATTTTATGCCTATGTATTGTTTCGGATTGTGGGATGCGGTGATGGAAAGCCCCATGGTGTTTGGATGAATTAATCCCGTTTGCATAGCCACAAAATAGGAGAGGTGTGTACTGATCGGATCAAAACATGCATAGACCTTGAACCCTGCTTTTAAGGAGGCTTCGAGGCCTATCTCCATAACACGGGCACAACCCAGCCTGGCATCTCTGGCAAATACAAAGGTGTCAACGCCAATGAGCCGGGCATAACCAAAGGTGGCTTCGAACAGTCGCAATACCTCCCTGTCATCAAATTCACTGACTTCCCAGCGTGCATCGTATGTCTTGATTGGATCCTTCATGGTAAAAAAATCATTAAAAAATACTTTTTAGAAGTGACTAAATTGACAAAGGTGCCTAAAGTAATCTGGGAAGAGGCATCTATTTAAATTGATTATATTCTGGCAAGTTTCCTTTTAAGAAGGGGTTCCCTGGTAAAATAGAAGGCATAAATAGTCACCATCACAAAACAGAAGAGCGGGATGACATAAGAGATCTGCACCCCGTGCTGATCTGCAATCATTCCCTGGATGGGCGGGAAAACGGAACCACCGACGATGGCAAAGTTAAGCAAAGCTGAACCCTTTCCGGTAAACGACCCGATATCTTCGATGGCCAGACTGAAAATGGTGGGGAACATCACGGAAAGGAAAAGTCCGAGACCGGCCAGGATAAATTCGTTGTAACCCGTATTAATAGCAATGGCAAGGAGGTACAACACAATCATGCCAATGCCGAAAAAGCCAACCAGTCTGTGTGCTTTTACATATTTCAGCATCACTACTGCAAGGATACCCATGACGGCAGTAAATATGTAATAGAGGGTCAGGTAGCTTGCCGCTTTTTGATCGGTGAAACCCAGGACCGTTTTCAAGTATGGGATAAAGAACCCACAGGTGCAGGACTCCGCTCCCATGTAGAAGAACATGGCAAATACCCCATAAAACAAATGCCTGTGTGAATAACCCTCCTTCATGATCCCATTCAGCGTAAATTTTTCGTCCTCATCGGGTTTCATTGAAGGCAATTTGGAGAAAAACATCAGCACGGCAATCATCATCAGGGTGGCAGCAAGCAACAGATAGGGGAAATGATACCTGATTTCTCCCAGTTGTGTATAAATGAGTGTAGTGGCAACTGCTGGGGTCACTGCATACCCAACCCGAGAAAAGACCTGCACGAAATTGATCCGCTGATGGGCTCCTTCCGGGTCACCCAACAGGGAAGCAAATGGATTGGCCGCCACATTGATGATGGTCAATCCGGTAGAAATAATAAAAATTGCTGTCAGTACCAGCGGATAAGAGTCGAAAATCCTGGCGGGATAAAAGAAGGCGCACCCTAATGCGCAGGTCACGATAGCCGTCAGCAAACTAATCTTGTAACCATACCTGTGAATCATCCAGGCGATAGGGATAGGGAAAATGATATAGGTGAGGTAGAAGGTAAACTGAATCATGGTCGCCTGAGTATAATTCAGCTTGAAATGGGTGATGAGCGATGGCAACAGGATGTCGTTCATGCAGAAAAGTGATCCCACCATGAAGAACATCAGCGAGAGCAAAAGCAGGGGTTTGTATTGGTGTTTCATCGTTATTGGATCAGTGTAATAGTCTTAGTTTGTATAAATGGACCTGGTAGGGTTGATAATCATCGGCTATTTTTGTCTGGTGAAGATTAATTCTTCTGTTTTCAAATAAAACATCTGCAACTTCTGCAGTAAATTCAGTGAAAAGTTCTGCCCTGACGGGATATCTTTCCGTATTGGCAGTCAGGATCCAAATGGTATCCTTGCTCTTCCTGATTTTTACTTCGATGCCTTTGTTGATGGAATGCCCCATCTCAACATAGTTGATTCTTATGGGATGGTGCAAATCAGGAAGTGTCAATACATCCTGGATGGAGGAGAGTTGGGTCGATACTTTTGCAAGATCGCCCAAGAAGGGATGATTTTCCGGAACATAGGCAGTTCCCCACCAGATCAGTCCATTGGAGCCGTGCAGGATGGCATCCCAGGCCATGAACCAGCTTTCATTGAAAGTCGGATACCTGATTTTGGAACTGTCTCTTTCTGCAACTGGTCGTAGCATTTCCCAGGCAAATCCCTGCAAAACCATCAGCAGGGGGCGGTTTGGTCCGCATACAGTTCGCATTTTGTCAACATAATCCCCAACCTGACTGAGCGTGGTATTGGTGAGATCTCCCTGAAAGCCATCGGCATTCAAAGCATACATGGGTTTGATGCCGGAAGGTATCACAGGATAGATGTCACAGGCGGTAAGGTCATTCGAACCATTGTATTGTTTCAGGGTTTCCACCAGGTTGACGGGTGCATGGTTCAAGTAGATCGGGTGACTAATGTCGGCACTTCTGATGGAATCACGAGTTTCCTTCATCAGTTTGGGAACAATTCGCAACTCGCTGCTGTTCCAGGAGAAGGAGGGTTCATCTGCAATTTCCCAGGCAAGCAATGCCGGATTTGACCTAAGCTGTTCAATTTTTTGTTTGATTGGAATCCACGACTTGGTTCTTTGTGTCGAATCAATGGTTCCCAGTGTAATCCATCCCTTGATTCCGGCAACTCGGGCAGAATCCAACATCCGGCTGTCAGCAGAAAGGCTGACCAGATTATATCCTTCCCTCGCCATCGCTGCATAACCATCTTGAACCTTTGGTTTTTGGTAAAGTCCCAGCACAAAGATGCGTTTTCCATCCATCCTGATCATTGCATCTGCATCAAATGCTGGATTAATACCCTGACCTTTGACAACAAGGACCGTCTGGGAAACCAACAGGAGGATTAACAGGATACCAATCCTGCTTTTGACTGGCATGGATATTTCTTCGTAAAACATAGTAGTAATAGCAATTATGCGAATTAATCAATTATCTGTCAGATTTAAATCCAATTAATAATCAATTTCTTACTAAATTTTAACTGTTTGCCTTTTTTTGATTGAATTCGTCAAAAATGGTCGATCCGGATTTCGAGTTATTAACAATTGTTGATAACTCCGGTTCAAACATGGTTTGTATAAAAGGGTGAAAAAAGTTGCAGGAGGAGGATCGGAGTATTACATTTGAAATATCAGGTCAGCCATAAAGGGTCAC
>CAINVV010000195.1 GCA_903854235.1 uncultured Bacteroidia bacterium
AAGGAGGAGAAAATTATTTGGATATTTAAGCACCTGGAAATAAACAGATTTAGCAAGCCAAATTTCTAAACAGGAACTTTTTAAAACTATTTGACTGGTGAATTATATCCAGGATCCAATAATACCAAGCTAACTTATAAAATTTCTATAGCGTTTTGTTTATTGTTCATTATAGCCTATTAAACTAAATTTATTATTATGAAAAAAATGTTCATTTTCCTGGTTTTTGGTATGTTGCTGTCCAATGTGGATACAAGCACAGCACAAAATGTTGCCGGTGTACCTTTAACTACTAAATATAGAAGGAGTTCGCTTCATACTATGTTGATAGACAATGATAATTTCCCCAAAAGGGATACAGTTATTCATGCATACAACAATGCTCCATTTCCTGATAAGTACAACGATCACAACATCGGAATAAAAACACTGACATTTCAGGATTATAATATTACGGATGAGGAAAGAGCTGCATTCGGTATGCATTCAAAAAGTAAAATTGGCTCACTTTTTGCCAAAGAAGATACTGCTGATGTAAAAAATAAGGAGTTGCCTATTCTGATATCAAAATATTTTAAACGAAACAAGGTCGCCAATAAGTTGGTGGCAAAATGGTTTAATCGGAATGAGGATGGAGCATTTAGTACAAATTTATTGGCTGAAAGGGGATCATATGATGCATCAAGTATGGAAGCAAGTATTGCCAAAAGCTCCGCATTAGGTTCTGCATCACTGGCTGATGCCGGCGAGGAACTAATTGGAAATACTTTTGTTGTTTGTTCAAAGTTAAGTTTTGTCTCCAATGAAATAGCTGCAAGAGTTATTCGTGCAACAGCTTATGCCGTTGCGGAACAGAAGCTCTCTGGATTTCCGCTTCTAATTGCGAAGAAAGCAGCGGACATTGTTTACAACAAGGCAAGTGAAGGCTACAGTGTTTGGACACACTCTTATCTATTTAAATTACAGTGGAATGACTCAATTGCAAGTATCTTTTACAATAATTACTATTTTGACAAAAACAGTATTGACAAAGTGAAAAAGGAAAATTTTGACAATACAGACTTGTTTAAGATGGAATATATTGGGTACCAAAAATCAAGAAGTCTGGTTACCTTCTCGTTTAAAAAAGGGGAAGGTCATCGGACCGAGGAGCAAATGATTACATTGGCAACAGTCAGGAATGTAGACAATGTCTTTTCTAAATTGCAAAGGGAATATGATATATTTATGCCTAAAGTCCCATTATTTACCGGCAGTCCCATAACCGCTAAAATTGGGATGAAAGAAGGTTTGGAAGGGGGCGAAAAATTCGAAGTTTTGGAACAGACCATGGATCCTAAATCGGGTTTGACCAAATATAAAAGGGTTGGCGAGATCAAGGTAAGTAAAAAACAGATTTGGGATAATCGGTTTCAGATGGATCAAGCAGATGCTGCGGGCGAAAAATCTGACAAAGTACTGGACAGGACCTTTTTTGACGGGTCTGATGATAAATTTTTTGCGGGTATGTTGATCAAACAAATTAAATAGTTTTTAAGAAAGAATCAATTCAATTTAAGAATAAATTGAATTGATTCTTTCTTTCTTGTAAATAACATACACGTGTATATCAGTATTATATAATGATCATAACCATAAAGTACTCTTTATTCTTGTGGTGAGATTGGGTACCGTCATCTTATTTTTATACGTTCTTTGAACATATTTTCCAATGCAAACGACTATTCGAATCACGCAAGAATTCTGGTTCCAAAAACCTGGAAGGGAATTTTGCCTAAAGCATGGATGTACCAATCTTTAAAAAAAAGGGAGATACCAAAGTGCGATTTTTATCTGGAAAGCGGGCCCTTTATTTTGTAGATATTTTTTGACATTTTGCAATTGGATTAATATTAAATTGCTTAGTTTTATTACTTTAAATCGCTATAATATTTTAAAATTTATTTACTCAATTAAATTAGAGTTCTATGAAAAGGATGTTTAAATTTTTACCCATTTTGTTCATACTGACGGCCTTTCTTAGTTTTAATAGTATGGCTCAATCAAAAAAACAGGCGAATCAAGATACCGAATCTTGGAAATATGAAATTGAAGCAATAAAAACTGGGACACAGGGTTCTTATTTGATTAAGGTTTGGTCGTATTCCAAAAGCCCACAGGTGGCCATAGAGCAGGCAAAAAAAAATGCGGTTCATGGAATAATATTTCAAGGATTCGTTGGCAGACAAGGTGTTTCAGGTCAAAAACCCCTGACCAACAACTCAAATTTGGAATTTGAAAAAGCAGATTATTTTCGTGGATTTTTTAGTGACAATGGAGGGAAGTACATGAAGTTTGTGAGTATGACCACGGATGGCAGTGTTGCTGCAGAGGATCGACTCAAAATCGATAAGAAGACCTATAAAATTGGGGTTTTAGTTTCTGTTAATGTATCCGCGCTCAGAAAGGAGCTGGAGGATGCTGGTATCATTAATAAATTGGGTGCAGGATTTTAAATCTTATTATTATGTCACGATTAAATAAAATTCAGATAGTTTTTTTGGCTATTGCATTTATAGCTGGCGGGTGTAAAACTGTAAAGGAACAAGTAGTTACAGGGTATAATTATGAGACAGAATGTCTAGGAGTGGGACTAGATGGCAACCAGACAATAGCCTCTTATGGTACTGGCATGGAAGGTAAAGAAGCAATCCTACAGTCTATGAAAAATGGGATTAGTGACATCTTGTTTAAAGGTACGAGGAGCAATAATCAGGACTGTAACTTGAAGCCAATAGTCCCAGAGGTAAATGCCAACACCAAATATGCAAGTTATTTTAATAAGTTTTTTACGAATGATGGTGAGTATAAAAATTTCATCCTGATGAATCCTTCATCCAAGAAATTGGCCACCAACCCGAACAATTACGGAACTCCCAGAATTTTGTATAAAACTACTTTTCATGTGCAAAGATCGGCATTAATAAGGAAAATGATTGAGGATAGAATTATACACGAATAAGTAAAATAATGAGAACAATGATTAAGTGCGCCTTAGTTCTGAGCATGATGTTTGTAAGTATCAATGTTATGTTCGGACAAGCAAAAAGACCTACTGTAATGGTTGTCCCTAGTGACAATTGGTGTACAATTAATGGGTTTATGACGGAATGGGATAATCAGGGGACTAAAGTGAAGATTCCTGATTATAAAAGAGCCATACAAGAAAATTCTGATCTTAAGTTAGTCACAGCTAAAATTGGTGAGCTAATGGCAGACAGGGGTTTTGTTTTGAAAGTATTGGAGTCAACCTTGAAATCACTTCAGAGCGAATCGGCTGAGGATGCTATACTTACCAGCAAAAGTGGTGCAGAGGTAACCGAAAGTCCTATTGATAAATTAAAGAAAACAGCGAAATCTGATATTATTATTCAGATAGGTTGGACAATTAATCAAACGGGGCCTAAAAGGTCGATAACCTTTATTATGGAGGGCCTTGATTGTTATACGGATAAACAAGTGGCTGGTGCCTCTGGTACAGGCCCTTCCTCCTTCGCAGCCGAATTGCCAGTCTTGCTTGAGGAAGCTGTTTTATCAAAGCTGGATAACTTTAATACCCAATTGCAAAATCATTTCGAGGATATTTTGGCTAATGGAAGAGAGATAAGCCTTCGGATTAAAACATTCAGTAACTCTGCATCGGACTTGGAAACTGAATATAATGGAGAGGAACTTGGGGCCATTATTGAAAAATGGCTCTCACAAAATACAGTCCAGGGGAAGTTTAATACCACAGACGCAACTGCAGCGATGATGTTCTTTGAACAGGTAAGGATTCCACTTTTTGATGCAAATAGTCGGGCATTGGATTCCAGAGGATGGGCAAAGGACCTGCAGAAGATGCTCAAGGACAAGTATACTTTGACATCAAAACTCATGACCAAAGGTCTAGGCCAGGCTTCCATTGTTATTGGCGATAAATAAAAAATAGAAAACCATGAAACAAATTAGTAAAACTCTTCTTTTCGTCTTATTAACGGCAACTGCCGGGTTGGGCTATTCACAGAATAATTTGAATAAAACAGATGATTTTGCTAGAATTTCGTTGACACCCGTTGTAGCTGATCAAGTTGAGGAATTTCCTGAATCTGCTTACAGTCTGCTAAGTAATAAAATGCAGGAGATTGTTGTGAATAATGGATTGGGAGGCAATAGTTACTCGCCCAGATTTCTGATAACGGTTAATTTGAATGTTATCAGTAAAGATGTAATTCCAGGACCCCCAACGATGATTGCAATGAGTATTGATGCTACTTTTTACATCGTTGATTATATGTCAAAAACCGTTTTTAGCAAAAAAACGATTAGTTTTAAGGCAGTTGGGACAAATCCAAACAAGGCATATATTGATGGAATCAGAAAAATTAATGCTTCTTCTCCAGAATATAAGTCATTTGTTGAAGATGGGAAAAAGAAGATAATCACATTTTACAATGACAGATGCGATTTTATTCTACAAGATGCCAAAGCGTTGGTTTCTCAAAAGAAATACCAGGAAGCAATTTTTCAATTGACAGGAGTTCCAGAGGTATGTAAGGAATGCTACATGAAGGCAACTGAAGCCATTGGCCCAATATTCAAATCTTACCAGGATGATTTGTGTAATAGAAATCTGGCAGCAGCAAAGGCTATTTGGATATCTAATCCCAATAGCAATGGTGCCAATGGTGTGGCTGGGCTATTGGCAGAAATATTGCCTGACGCAGGTTGTTATGGTGAGGCTCAAAAGTTGATTAAAGAAATTCGAGGTAAGGTCCTCGCGGATGAAACCCGTAATTGGAATTTTCAGATGAAGCAATGGGATGACAATGTTAGTCTTGAGAAGCAGCGTATTAATGCATATCGGGAAGTGGGAGTGGCATATGGCAACCACCAGCCAACCAATACCTATCACTTTAGAGGCTGGTTGTGGTAGTTCTTTGAGATAATGCATGAGATTGAAGAAGAATTTTGAATGTGTGAATTGTGTATTGGCTTGAATCAAAGACTTTTTCAGAAGAGAATAACTTTAGCTTTGGACTTTGTTGATTTTCGAATTGGGAAATTATTAAGTTTCACAACCGTATTTTAACTGTTGGGGAGGAATGATTGATGAATTTAAATTATTTAAGCTCTTGAACAACACTTAGCAATTTCCCTTTTAAGGCGCTAAGATAAATTGGACATAGCTTCGTTTGTACCGCATTCAGTTATTTTAATTACTTAAATGATTTATTATGAAACGAATTTTAGGGATATTATTAATTTCTTTTGTATGGTGTACTGTCCAGGCACAAACAAAATTTGGACCTGTAGTAAATATGGGATTGGGATTTTATTCTAACAATGTAAATGGCCTTAAAATTAAAAGCACGATTAATCCTTCTTTTGGTTTGGCGGTTGAAAAATATGTAGACTTTTGGTTCTCGGTTAGAACTACCGCACTCTACTCATTTCGAAATTTTAAAGCAGAACAGAATGGTACGGAAGCTCATATCAATGGCCAATTTGTAGATCTTACCGTTGATGGGATTTTTTCAGAATCTGATAATAGCAAAAAATTTAGTCCTTATGGCTCTTTAGGATTAGGTGTTGGAATAGATTTAGTGAGTAAAGGTCAAGATAAATTTTTGATAAATGAAAAATATGCAAGTACTTTACCATTTTTCACTGTTGGCGCAGGTATGCGATTTAGTACAAGTATTTTGTCTACGTTGGATCTTTCGTTAAACTATAACAGGGGCTTAGTTCAGCCCATTAGCAACATAGATGCCAGATTTAATCAAATTAGCCTTAAAGTAATCACGTTTTTCTGATTTGTTTTGTGGACGGTTGATGTCATTGGCAATGGAAAATGCAGATCATTTTGTTGGATTCTAAGTCCTTAACTCTTGGTAATTTATTTTATAATCTCAGGAAGACATTTGAACTTTGACCAAATTTATAAATCCTATTGTCAGAACATCCAATCTGAAAAAAATACAATAGGCTTATTTCATGGATTTGGATGCTCCGCCGCCAAAAAAATGCGGGTTTCTAAATTATTCGACTTTCTGGATAGCTCAAATTTTTCAAGAACGAGGCTAAATTTCTGCAAGGTATTGCCAATTAGTAGTACAATATCACCGTGATCACCAAAAAGGTGGCCAGGGTTTATGAAGAGGTCATAAAGGCAACCAGCAGGTAAGTTATTTCAACAAAAAGCTGAGGTCATCGTTTTCACCTAATTCCACAGGAGCACATCCCTGCTTAAAAATGCGGCAACTTCTTTTGCCTATCAGCGATAGCCGGTCTCCCTCCCTCCTTAGCATGGTACCCTCTCGCAAACCAACCACCTGAACATTTGCGTTGATCTCCAGGAATTCTTCGATTCGCTGTTCCCTGGTTTCTCCACCGTGTCCTTCGGGGTTTTTATCGAGGTAATGAGGATTGATCTGAAAGGGTACCAGATCCAGGCAATCAAATCCCTTCGGATCGATGATGGGCATATCGTTTGTTGTACGAAGGGTTGGGCAGGCAACGTTGCTTCCTGCACTCCATCCGATAAAAGGAAGCCCCGCCAACACACGTTCGCGGACCAGCGGAAAGATTCCGGAATCGTTCATCATCCGTACCAGTTGCCAGGTATTTCCACCGCCAATAACCAAGGCCTCGGCATTTTGAATGGCCTTTTCAGGATATGATAAACGATGGAGGGAGGTCAGGGAGTGTCCCAGCTCTTCAAACCGACTGCGAACCTTGGATTCATATTCATCCATCGAAAAGGTAACGGCAGCATAAGGTATAAAAAGAATTTTAAGTGACTGATTTCCAAGGAAACGTGCAATAGTCGGCATGGGATAGCTCAGGAACGGTTCTCCCGGCATGGTCGAATTGCTGATCAACAATAATCTCATATTCAAGAAGTAAGTTTCTGCAAAGTTACATCAGATTTTCGGAGTTTGAAATGTAATCCCAAATACCTTTTTAACCATTTGAAGTCGCCATTCCCCCATTCCCATAGTCCCCCAGTCCCCCAGTCCCCCAGTCTCATAGTCTTATAGTCCTATAGTCCCATAGTCCTATAGTCCTCTCATTCTCCCCCAATGCTCCTCCTAATTCACCGAATATTTATACATCCGGGTCTAAAAAGTGTCAAGACTGTACCAAAAATCCATTTTTTACGTAGAAATGGGAGGAAAAGGGAATATTGAAACAGGTCATTGTCTTCAAACATCTGCATAATTCGATATTTTTACCCCGCTAAAATTTCAATGTTTTGTATGGGAAAAATTGATAGTCCGGTTAGGATTAAGAAAATATTGGTTGCCAACAGGGGCGAAATTGCAGTTCGGATCATGCGCTCCTGTCGCGAAATGGGCATCGAGACGGTAGCCGTTTACAGTGATGCCGACCGCTCCTCCCTGCATGTGAGGTATGCAAATGAAGCCTATCACATCGGCCCGAGTGCCTCCTCCGAAAGTTATTTAAGAATGGATAAAATCCTGGATGTGGCACTGAAATCGGGTGCAGATGCGATCCATCCCGGTTACGGTTTTCTCTCAGAAAACTCCCAGTTTGCCAGAAAATGCACGGAGGTAGGAATTAAGTTCATTGGCCCGTCAGCCGAATCGATTGAGGCAATGGGTGATAAGATCAGTGCCAGGAAGAGAATGATTGCTGCGGGTGTACCCGTTGTCCCTGGAACAACAGAAAAGATCGTGGATGAAGAGGAAGCCATCCGGATCATCAAGGGAATCGGATTGCCGGTGATGATCAAGGCTTCTGCCGGAGGTGGCGGAAAAGGGATGCGTCTTGTCAGGAAAGAGGAAGATATCAAATCCGCCATTGGGAGCGCCAAATCAGAGGCCAAAACAGCCTTTGGGGACGATGCACTTTACATCGAAAAATACATTGAATCTCCCCATCACATTGAATTTCAGGTGTTGGCCGATCGTTATGGAGATGCGGTTCATCTCTTTGAAAGAGAGTGTTCCGTGCAGCGGCGTCACCAAAAAGTGATAGAGGAGACTCCATCTCCCATCATGACTCCGGAGGTCAGGGAGAAGATGGGGGCTTGTGCGGTGGCAGCTACCAAGGCGGCCAATTACGAGGGTGCCGGAACCATCGAATTCATCGTGGACGACCAGCTTAATTTTTATTTTCTTGAGATGAACACCCGCCTGCAGGTAGAGCACCCAATTACCGAAAGAGTCGTGGGTGTTGATCTGGTGCGTGAACAGATCCGGGTCGCTGAAGGCTTTCCGCTGCCTTTCAAACAGAAAGACCTAAAGATGAATGGCCATTCGATGGAGTGCCGCATCTATGCCGAAGATACAGACAACAATTTCATGCCCAATCCCGGGAAAATTACCCACATCACTGAACCGATGGGGCTGGGTGTCCGCTGTGATGGATACATTCACGAAGGATACACTATTCCTATATACTACGATCCAATGATCAGTAAACTGATTATTTGGGGTAGAACCCGCGAAGAGGTAATAGAAAGAATGCGCCGCGCACTCTACGAATACAAAATCTCGGGGGTAAAGACCTCTATCAAGTACCTCTTGAAGATCATGGAAACTCCGGATTTCAGAAATGGCACTTACAATACCCACTTCATCGAGAAGAATGAGGAATTTCTGAACAAAAAGGTCACATGCGACCAACATTGTGAAGATATCGCCCTGATAGCTGCCTTTATCGAGCATTCCAGCAGACTTCAAAAAGCCAAAGAGGTCATTCCCCAAGAAAGGGGCCACGGTTTAAAAGGATGGCTTCACAGGGGTAGACGTGCCGGAATGATGCGCCTCTAAGCAACCCTCTAGGTAATGCCTAAGCGGTAGATGACCGGGCAGAAGCAATCCAAAATCGAAAATAGTAAGTTCTTTATACAATTATGATGCAACTTGAATTAAAAGTCAACGATCGTAACGCGATTGTCAAAGAGATTCGAAGAAAAGGAAATCTTGTCACGCTTTCGGTTGACAACAAAATTTATGAAGTAGACATTGATAAGGTAAGCGGAGAGGAGTATTCCATCCTTTCGGAGGGAAAGTCCTACAATGTAGAAGTAATCCCAACAGATGATCCCAAAATTTATCGGGTGAATACCATCTACTTTGCCTTTGATGTCAGTGTCAACGATGCCGAAGCGCGTTATCTGCAAAAAAGGAAGAAAAAGGATGCAGACGGTACCACCGACACGATCAAATCCCCGATGCCGGGCAAGGTGGTCAAAGTACTGGTGCAGAAGGGTGATCATGTTGAAAAGGGCCAGACGGTCGTCGTTCTCGCAGCCATGAAGATGGAGAGTGAATACAAGGCCGGCTGCGATGGCGTAGTCTCAAAGGTGGCTGTCAAGGAGGGTGATACCGTGGATGGGAATCAACTGTTGGTGATCATCGGAAAAGATTTGAAGAAGAAATAATTAGTTTAGACAAAAGGGGTCATTGCCGTTGGTAGTTGATAATACCAACCGAAATTCAATCTCCGGCCATGCCATTTGGCCATTGAAATACAAAATACAAACCTATGAAGGATAAATTCGAAGAACTGGAAGAGAGAAACCGCGCAGCAGAATTGGGTGGTGGTCAGAACCGAATCGACAAACAACACGCAGCAGGTCGAAAGACGGCCCGTGAGCGAATATTTGATCTGGTTGATCACGATACTTTTGTGGAATTCGACAAATTTGTTGTCCACCGAACCCACGATTTTGACATGGAGAAATCGATCATTTCCGGTGACGGCGTGGTGACGGGTTATGGTAAAATTGACGGTCGTCTGGTCTATCTTTTTGCGCAGGATTTTACGGTTTTTGGCGGCACCATGAGCCGGACCAATGCAGATAAGATCATCAAAATCATGGATCTTGCTATCAATATGGGTGCACCGGTCATTGGACTGAACGACTCTGGTGGTGCACGTATCCAGGAAGGGGTACAAAGTCTGGCAGGTTATGCGGATATTTTTTACCGAAATGTGATGAGTTCTGGTGTCATCCCACAGATTTCGGCCATATTGGGCCCCTGTGCCGGAGGAGCCGTCTATTCCCCAGCCATCACCGATTTCATTGTGATGGTGAAGGAGTCGAGCTACATGTTCGTCACTGGACCCGATGTAGTCAAGGAGGTGACCCACGAAGAGGTGACCAAGGAAGAACTGGGTGGTTCCGTCACACACGGAAGCAAGAGCGGAGTGACCCACCTTACCGCCGATGACGATGAGCACGCGATGCTGATGATTCGCGAACTCTTCAGCTATCTCCCCTCCAACAACATGGAGGATCCTCCGTTTGTTCCCTCTCTGGATGACAACAACCGGGAGGAAATTGATCTTGATACGATCATCCCTTCCGATCCGAACAAACCATACGACATGCATGAACTGCTTTTGAAAGTAGTAGATAACAGGAATTTCTTCGAAATTCAACCCACCTTCGCTCCTAATATCCTGATCGGGTTTGCCCGACTGGGTGGCCGAAGTGTTGGGATCGTGGCCAATCAGCCTGCCTATCTGGCAGGTGTACTCGATATCAACTCCTCCGTAAAAGCAGCCCGTTTCGTACGTTTCTGTGATGCCTTCAACATTCCTTTGGTCACTTTCGTGGATGTACCCGGATTTTTGCCAGGAACCGTGCAGGAATTCGGAGGAATCATCCGTCATGGAGCCAAATTACTCTATGCTTACGCGGAAGCAACCGTGCCCAAGATTACCATGATTACCCGCAAAGCCTATGGGGGTGCCTACGACGTGATGAGCAGTAAACACATTGGAGCAGATGTCAACTACGCCTATCCCTCCGCCGAAATTGCCGTGATGGGTGCAGACGGTGCAGTCCGGATCATCAACAAGGACAAACTTGATCCCGAACAGCGTGCGGCTGCAGTTGAAAATTACAGGGATACCTTTTCCAACCCATACAAGGCTGCTGAACTGGGTTACATTGACGAAGTGATCTATCCGCGCCAGACACGTTCCAAGCTGATCCAGGCGCTCGAAATGTCGCAAAGCAAGCACAAGACCAATCCACTAAAGAAACACGGAAATATCCCATTGTAAAAAAAGCGGGCTCAGCCCGCTTTTTTATTGCCATTTTATACTGGGAGTACTTTCTGGTCAGATACCGATTCCGATGGTATAGGGATCCATCGCAGGACCTCTCCCATCCCGGAAGAAGGGAGTGAAATTGTAGGTGCCGTAGAGGTAAAAACTCTTGTACCCCAACCTGACGGTCGAACCTCCCCGGAAGGGATTGATGTCGAAATCATTGTGATCCTTGGTCTTGGCTCCATCGATTTTTAATTTGGTATGGGAACCCATCTTGATTCCGCCAATCACCCCCATCGAAATCCAAAGCTTTGATTCTCTGGGAAAATGAATTTCAAGCAAAAGAGGAACCGTCAGGAAGCCAGTCGATAATTTGGTTTTTTCCAGCTTTGGATCCGTAATTAGTACCGGCACAATGTATCCCATCTCATTTTTAAGGGTGAAATTGTTGGCAAAACGGTAGTCGTTGAAATTGAACCCCAATCCGGTGACAAGTCCAATGTTGTTCTTGTTCTCTTGCAATGCAATCGCGTATTTGAACAGGTTGATGTTTACCTCCAGAGACTTGTTCTGATTCAGGTCCATGAAATTTTTTGTGGCATATCCATTGTAATCCACCGTCGAAAAAGTGTTGATTCCAAGCTCAAGTGCCGACCAGTGGCCTTTGAATTTGGGGGCATGACCGGTCCATCTCAGGTATTTCTCATCATCCAGATTGTCGAAGGCAACTTTGGTGCCATGTTTACCTTCCGTAATGACCATGGTTTTCCTGCCGAGACGGATTTTGACGGAATCACTTTTGCCCTGTTGAACATTGATGGTATTGTCCCCGATTTTAACATCCGTTTTGGCCCCATTGTCGATGACGGTCACCATGTTTTTTCCCAAAACGTTGACTCTTACCGTATCCTGTGCCCTGGAGACCATGCCAAGCACCGCTGAGAGTATCAAAAAAAGATAAATTTTTTTCATAGGATATAATGTTTGAAATGTTTGAAATGTTTGAAATGTTTGAAATGTTTGAAGGTTTAAACAGTTCAAACATTTTCCTTAAGACGTATACCTGTTGCGAAAAGTTACACTACCTGTTCAACGGGATGGAAAAGGCGAGCAACTGGCTGTTGAAGGAGATGGATTTAAGGGTTCCATCTGCTCCTTTCCTTCCGGTCAGATGACGGCCTGGTAGTCGGGAGAAGAGATGAAGTCCTGCCAAAACGATCTCTTCACGGGTAATGATCAATTTGGGTTCATCTGCTTTGAGCGCTTCGTACTTTTTCTTCAGGTAATCTGCCACGGAGATTTCTCCGGAAACCGACTCTCCAGCCGGATGTTCCCTGATTGGCGCCAGGTCTGCGAACAACAAAAAATCACTCTTTACCTCTGTTATTCTGGGCTTCAGCAAAGCCACCGCTTCGGATGGTCGAATCCCCCTTTCAATGGGTTGTTGGGTTTTTATGGTGAGTCTTCTGGCAGGTCTTTTCGAGACATCTGCCGGTTTCTCTGTGTAGATTCGCTTAACTGCATCGGAGCCGGACTGTTTATGGGTTGCAACTGTAATATCCATCGCTTTGTGCTCTTGTTTGGCAACCACATCGGCTAATTGAGCAACTTGTCCAGGTCTCATTCTCCGGTTTCCAGGTTGAAAGACGAAAAGAACAAGCAAAAGAAGTGCGGCGACGGAGGTGATCCACCACCAGTCGGGATGCAATGAAACCTTTCTTTTCAGTTGAGCTTTTCGCGGAAAATGGATGGTTCGGTCTGGTTTAAGTTGTACGTTACCAAAATAGTCCAACATTTTCTTTGCCTCAGGTTTCTCAGCCATCCATTTCTCAAGCAGCTCCTGTTCCAGCCTGTTCAGATCCCCTTCCAGGGAGGCTACCATCGTATTTTCAAGGTATTCCACATCCTCATACAGGGCCTTCTTAAGTCCTTCCTTATCTGGGTACGAGAGTAGCGGATCTGCTGACAGCACAGGTGTAAAGGCATCCAATTCACCGGCCAAATCCGCGTTGTCCATAACAAAACGATGGATCGCCTCGATCTGTGCCGGATTGAGTTTCCCTTCCGAATAATCGAGGAACCAGATTTCGTAATTAGCTCTTGTTAAGTTCATATTACTGTATCAAGGGTTCCAATGTAATTTTTCATAAAAAGTCTCGACCGGTAGATGTATACCTTTACCTGGGCCTCAGAAAGTCCCGTCATGTCACCGATTTCCCGGTAGGAATAGCCTTCGTAATCGCGCAGTAAAAGCACGGATTTTTGTATCTCAGGAAGTTGGTCAACAGCCATTTGCAGGATCTCCTGCAGGTCACTGTATCCATGTTGGTAGGTATTCTCAGGGAGTTTGCCGGTTTCTACAACCGTTTCCTTGCGCCATTTTCTGATTTCGTCAATCATGGTGTGGTGGGCGGTGGTAAAGAGCCAGGATTTTACCTTTAGCGGATCTACCAGTTCGCGGTGAATCCAAAGTTTTTCATAACAATCCTGAACAATATCCTGTGATGACATCGTATTCCCCAGATTCTTGAGGAGATAACGATAAAGGGCATCGGCCCAGTCATCAACAGCCAGGTTATAGTCGGTAATATTCATGGTCGGGATCTCCGCGTTTGCCAATAAGACGGTCAACTCCTCAAAAAGTTACAATGGCATGCTTTTTGCAGGTATTTCCTTTTCAGAGAAGCGGGTGAAAGTAGGGAATTGCAGGTCGTTTGCCTTGTCGTAAGCGTTAAATATACTGAAATTGCCTTAAAGGGGCTTAAAAAACGCAACTTTCTGGTCCGTGGTTTTGTTTATATCTTAATTTTGTCGTTATTGTTAAATTCAAGTAGATGGAAATGAATAATTTGAATAAGTTAATACTTTGGCTGACTGTGGTTTTAATCATTTTTGCCCAGTGCAAAAAGGATGCAACAACACCCACGCCTCCTCCTGTCACTCCGGTTGTCATTCCAGCGGCTACGGAATTGAATACTTTTATTTGGTCTGCGATGCACGATTATTACTATTGGCAAGCCAATATACCAACTCTGACAAACACCTATTACCAGCCGCTGACTTCAACCAGTGTCAATTACAAAAGGAATGCAGATAGCTTAAATGTTTATCTCAACAAATATTCCAATCCAAGGTCTCTGTTTACTGCACAGAAATACAAGGATGGCGTGGTCGACAAATGGTCATTCATCGTCAGTAATTACGACAGTATCTTCAATTGGATTTCAGGGACCTCCACCTCCATCGGAGCTGATTATCAGTTGTATTACCTAAACAGCGCCTCTACCGATATACTTGGCGTCGTCAGATATGTTTTTAAGGGTTCTCCTGCCGAACTTGCGGGTGTGCAACGCGGAGATATTTTTAACAAAGTCGACGGGGTTCAGCTCACCTCCGCCAACTATATAACCAACCTGATTAACAAGCAGACCTTTACACTTTCTTTCTCGAAGATTGTAGGTGGCGCCTTTGTCCCTACCGGGAAAACCGCCACGATGACGGCGGTCAACCTTCAGGAGGACCCTGTGTTTCTGAACAAAGTCTTCACAGTTAACGGAAAACAGGTTGGATACCTGGTGTACAATGGTTTTACTTCAGACTTCGACCTTGAGCTGAATACGGTCTTTCAGCAATTCAAGACCGCCGGGGTTTCCAAGCTAATTGTGGACCTGCGTTACAACGGAGGTGGATCTGTGCAAAGCGCAATCTATCTGGCAAGCATGATCTATTCGACCAATACGGCCAAGTTATTTACGAAAAGCGTGTACAACAACATACTGACTCCTTATCTCACATCTACTTATGGTGCCAGTTTCTTTCTTAGTAATTTTACGGACAAGATCAACACCACACCAATTAATTCACTGGGCATATCTGATATCTACTTCATCGTTTCCGGAGAAACTGCTTCTGCCAGTGAACTGTTGATAAATGGCCTGAAACCCTATATGAACGTTCTTTCAGTGGGTACCAACACGTATGGAAAGTATGTTGCTTCCCTGACGCTTCAGGATTACGATGCCAACAACAAGCTGGTTACCACGCACAAGTATGCGATGCAACCCATCGTGGCGGAATACGCCAACTCACTGGGGGTAACAGAATTCGTCAATGGTCTGGTCCCGGATATCACGGCCAAGGAAGACAATGGTAGCATGTTGCAGTTAGGAGATGAAAATGAGATGCTTCTGAAAATTGTGCTGGATTACATAAAAGGACAAAAATCCCAGAGTCTGACAAATCCAAGCCCCCTGAATAATTTAAAATACATCTCTGGAACAAAAGCCCAGACGAGATTTTCGCACGACATGTACATTAATCCACAGAAATTTGGGAAAATAGCAAACTGATTCCTGATTGTCATTCCGGAACATTAAAATCGGCGGATAAAATATCGAAGACAGGAGACGATCGGACTTAAAAATGTTATTTTTGGAAATCCGATGATTGAAATCCCCGGTTTACCCAAATTCAACAGAAAAATAATGGCAAAAGAGCAGGCTGAAAAGCAAACAAGACTGGACGAGCGTTACCTTCGGATGGCAGCGGTGTGGGCCGAGAATTCCTATTGCAAACGCCGGCAGGTGGGTGCACTGCTGATCAAGAATAAAATGATTATCTCAGACGGTTACAACGGAACTCCCTCCGGGTTTGAGAATAATTGTGAGGATGAATCTGGTAAAACAAAGCCTTATGTGCTCCATGCCGAAGCCAATGCCATTACAAAAATTGCCAAATCGCACAACAGCAGTGAGGGGGCTACGCTTTATGTCACCTCTTCTCCCTGCATTGAATGTGCTAAACTGATCATTCAGGCGGGAATTATCCGGGTCGTATTTTCTGAATCTTATCGGCTCAATGATGGGATTGAATTGCTGGAAAGGGCAAACATTGAGGTGGTTAACCTGAATGGGTAATTTGCAAGGTGTTCATGCAATCGGCATCAGAGGTAGCCTTGGCGCTTGCTTTCCGGTTATTTTCACTAAATCCTTCCATTTTTGTAATCCGCGGTCGAAAGGAGAGACCAATTGTAAATTGGCTTCAGTCCATCAAATGGTGGATCAAACAACTGGGACCAAATGAATATAACTTGTTTGGGTTGTCAACGTAGAAAAGCTGTGTACGTAAATGTCCAAAATTTAAAAATTAGATACAATTCGTTAGATGGAAAATAGCAACAGAAGATTATCAACCTGGGTTCCGGTTTTATTGGCTTTGACCCTTATTTTCGGTGTTTGGCTGGGGATAAAATTGCAGAACAGAAGATTAGGGGCGATTTTGCCTGCGCAGCTTGGAAATAGGAGCAAACTCGATATGGTTATTAGTCTCATCGAAGGGAACTATGTGGATACCGTCAACTCCAGGAAAATGGTAGAGGAGGCGATTCCGGAGCTGCTCAAACAGCTCGATCCGCATACCACCTATATTCCTGCCAAGGAGATGCAGGGTGTTTCGGAAGAGATGTCAGGTAACTTTGGCGGAATTGGGGTGCAATTCTCCATTCAGAACGATACGGTGATGGTCATTGATGTAATTTCCGGAGGACCCTCACAGAAATTGGGCATCCGCGCAGGCGATAGGATTGTGCGGGTCAATGATTCGACCCTTGTGGGGAAAAACGTCAAGAATGAACTGGTTTTCAGAAAATTGCGCGGCCCCAAAGGTACCAAGGTGAAGGTTGGCATATGGCGGAAAGGTTTGCCCGATCTGCTTAGTTTTGACATTTCAAGAGGCGATATTCCGATCTACAGTGTCGATGTCTCTTATCTGGTAGACAACAAAACAGGCTATGTAAAAATTGGAAGGTTTGCAGAACATACCTACGAAGAGTTCATGGCAGCCCTGGCCAAACTGGACAGTGGCGGGGCTGAACAGATTATCATTGACCTTCGCGGGAATCCGGGAGGATATCTCAGTTCAGTCATCCGAATGGTCAATGAGGTACTCGACAAAGGAGAACTGATCGTCTATACTGCCGGAAGGACCCAGCCGAAAAGAGAATCTTTTGCCGAAAACCGTGGAAAATATTTCGGAAGGAGAATCGTGGTGATGGTCGATGAATATTCGGCATCCGCCAGTGAAATTTTTGCCGGAGCTATCCAGGACAACGACCGTGGAACCATCATTGGAAGAAGAACATTTGGCAAAGGTTTGGTTCAGGAACAGATTCCATTCTACGACGGTTCAGCCATCCGTCTTACTGTGGCAAGGTATTATACCCCTTCCGGCCGTTGCATCCAGCGACCATACCTGAAGGGAACGGACGACTATTATGCCGATATTACCAGGCGTTTTGTTCATGGAGAGTTTGAACAGAAAGACAGCATCCACAATGCGGATACCGTGAAATATTTTACCCGCCTGAAAAGGGTGGTGTATGGTGGAGGCGGAATTATGCCGGATATTTTTGTTCCGGCTGATACTACGGGAAATTCATCCTATCTTTTCAAACTGATGCAAAAGGGATTGGTGTATCAATTTGCCTTTGATTATGCAGACAAACACCGGACAGAGTTGGCCCATCTTAAAACAGGAAGCGAATTTGCCGACCTGCTGCACAAGAGATCCATCCTGAACGAATTTCTGCAATATGCGGTCAAGAACGGAATCGCAAACAACCAGGCAGGGATAAAAACCTCCGGGAAAATTATCGAGACACAACTAATGGCGTACATTGCCAGAAACATCATTGGGGAAGAGGGATTCTATAGCATCATCAGTACGATCGACAACACCTTGCAGGAGGCAGTAAAGAGCATCAACAACAAGGACAAGCTGGTTAGTGTGAACTGATATCCATCACTCTCTGCGGTGGATAAAAAATAAAAATGTGGATGAGCCAACTCATCCACATTTTTATTTTAAAAATATTTGGACCTGAAAAAATGGGCTTGCGACTTGTTACAAAAAAAATCAGGTTATCCCTGGTGAATCAGGAAAAAATCTTGAGAGGTCTATCCAGATACCTACTGCACCAGATTTTCCAGCTTTTTATAGGCTTCATTGACTCCTTCAACATAATCCTTTTTCAGCTTGCTGTAAAAGGCCTTCACCAGTTTTGGATTGGCTTTCCCATCGGGATTGTTTATTTTGTCAACAGAGCTGTTGTGCAGTTCCACCACCTGATCAATGACAGCCATGGCCTCCATTTCCTTGCCATTGAAGGTCTGTACGAAATCGATGCAGTCACCGATCATCTGGGAAGATAGAAATCCTATCTCTTTCTTAAGTTGTCTGATACTTGCCATAATGCTTGATTGTATTGGTTAAAATAAATTTGATTTTTGTGGAGCGTTCTTCTTTTTCTTCTTTGCGAGCTTGTCGGCTTCCTCCTCGGCATCGACAATTTTCTTTCTGAAAACAAGCGGATCGGGGAGTACCCAGGTATCCTTATTGTCCCAATTTGACCGTACCTTGATCACACTCAGGTAGTAGCATACTTCCTCCGGTTCCAGATTTTCCTTCAGGTTTCCGGTATCCCATTTGCCGTTGTTGTTTCTGTCAAAAATGGCCTTTAGCAGGTATTTCTTTGGCTCAAGGAACGGCAGGATAATTTCCTGATCCTTTTCAATCCGGACTGATTTAAGGATGTGTTCATCTTTGTTGTTCTCCAAAACCTGAATGATGGTTGGCCCTTTGACATTCTTCACGGAAAAAATTATTTTCCCGTAATGTTCTTCTTCCTGCGTTTTAAAATCAGCCTTGATGGCTTTAGCATAAAGCCCATAGACAGTATGTATGGCAGTCGAGTCAACATCAAGCCGGTATGCAGTGGCAAAGTCCCAAGGGTAAGTGATCTGGTAACGCCGTAAATTCAGGGTATCAGGCTTTATTTTAGGGGTTATTCTAATGTAGGTGGTATCTTTCTTTACATACAAATAAATTTTCGAAGTATCGACCGACAGGAAGGGTTCGGGAGACTCGAGGAGGATACTCCGGTAGGTATCCAGTGCACCGGCAAGGTTGGTGGTCAGATTGACACTTTTGGCTTCGGAGATAATTTTCCTGCGCTGGTTGTGTTTGTTTTTCTCTTGCTTTACGATCAAATCTTCCGAGAGGTACAATTTGATGGTGTCTTTCTTGTGAAAGAATTTTCCCAGACTGTCTTGCTGGAGATAGGTCAGCCTCAGGGCAAGGGTATCTCTTTTGTAGACCATTGAATCGGTTATCCAGACTTTCAGGGTATCGGCTTTTTTAGATTTTTCAATCAGGTTCCATTTGCCCTTTGGATGGGCATTTAGTACCTCTATGTTAAAGGTATCAGCCGTAGAGGCCGTGAAGGTAAGGTCTACAATTTTGCGGCTTGGTCTTTCGTATTTATCCAGATGAAGGTCGAACCCCTTTTCGAAAAAGAGCGAAAAATTGAGCGGATCGGGATAAAATCTGGTTTTTCCAAGTACCACCAACGTATCTGATCCTGTTACTACTGTATCCCTTTTGGGCTGAAATTCGGCATAGGGGGTAATTCGCTTGTCGAGAAAAGCAATGGAATCGACTCCTGAGGTATATTTCAGATTGTTGTCGATGTCACTCATCGCAAAAATCTGAAAACTGGTGGCCGGGAGATTGGTAATGGCAAAAAATCCCTGTCCGTTCGTTTTGCCCACAAAGTCGGGTCTCGTCTTGTGGATCAAAGTGTCTGAGGCTCCTTTGTACAGCAGGATGTAACAATTTTTTGCAGGCTCTAGGGTAAAGGCATCCCTGACAAATCCTACGATTCGGAGGGTATCCAGATCCGGTCCTGTAGAAAAGGCCAGCCGAAGATTTTTGTATTTATTTTTTTCATTGTTGTCGACAATTCCGTCTTTGAAATCGAGCGAATAGGTGGTATTCGGATGCAGTTTTTCGCCCAGGTCCACGATAAAAGTTTTCCCCTTGGTCTTGAAACTAGGTTTCTTGGTGGTGGGAGGGGAGACGATGAATTTGTCATTCAATTCATCTGCAACGACAAACTCATTGAAGGTAATTCTGATTTTGTTCTCCTTGAAATTGGTTTGATTGGCCTCAGGAATACTCTTGACAATGACTGGAGGTTGCTTATCTTTTGGGCCACCCTTGGGCATTCCCATGTTGGCGCAGGAATAAACGAGTACCAAAGGGATCAGGACTGAAGCAACAAAATGTAAAACCCTCTTGATCACGGCTCGTTTAATTTTCGTTTTTAGCTCAGTTCCAGTCAGGCAGAATCCTTACGGAACCTCTGGGATAAACGCTGAGGTTCTTTTGGTTACTGGTATCGCGTGTATTTGATAAACAATTGCATGGGTTTGGTGCTGTTGGCTCCCTTCAGAACGACCCGGTAGGGAGAACCCTTCCTGTCAGCAGCGACAAGGTAGAGACTGGTGTTGTCAATTTCTCTCTTCATAATCAGTTCCAGATGTCTGGTAATGTTGAAGGTGTAGCTGGCACTCGTGGGATCGTACGATCCACCGTAGTAACTGCTGGATAATTCACTGTCTTTTGGGAAAACTTCGTTGCCGGTACTATCGATGTATTTCAGATACAAGGTGGAAGGAATGGGGTAACGCTGAGGATCTGAGGCCAGCGTATCCACGAATACGGTCAATGCAGCACGGCTGATGACATACTGGGTGGAGTCTTTCCATTTGCCCAGTGATGGGATGTTGATCTTTACTTTGGTCCCGGCAAATGGTTGCAGGTAGTTCAAGCTGTCCTGAATGACCTCCTGATTCATGTGCGCAAAGAATGAGCTTCTACTGTAATCGTGGGAATAGGAGGCAATATTGGCCGAATTGGCGGTCACATTGTAAGAACTGAAAAGGGAGTCTTTTTTTGCCGTATGGTAATAGACACCGATGGCTGATCCTGTTGTAGATAAGCCAATCAGGGTACCTCTTCTTCCTACCGGGGAAGCTTCTATGTAAATTCCTTTGAGGTGTTTCAAAAATTCGTCGTTGGAGATCATCTGTAGTGAATCCATCTTGAGCAACCGGTTCCCGAAGGCTGGATCGAGCTGGAAACGGATGTATTGGGTGGTAGTATCTGTAACGGCTGAGTCTGTTTTGAATTTCGGTATGAAATTCACAGAGCCGAGGGGCGTAGTCGAAGAGATGGATTTCAGTTTGAAGGAGGAGAGATATTTGGCATCGAAATCCAAATCTCCCGTCAGCTCATAGGCTTTAAAAGTCTGAACAGAAGTAGTATCTCCGTAGATCCGTTTGTAGGTAAGTCGTAACACCGTTGAATCAAGGACGGCAGTTTTATCGAAATCGGGATTGGAATACAAACGATATTGAGCCGCAAATCCGCCATCCGTACGCCCAAAGAGTGGATCATTTAAACTTCCTATGTAGTTGAAGTTAGGATTATCCACCCTGACTTTCTCATCGGTAAAGGTAAATGATTGGATGGTTTTTGATTCACTGTAGTTTTTTGAATAGACGACAGTACTCCCTGGAATGAGACTTTTCCCGAGGCCTACATCGCCGCTTTTACAACCTGTGATCAAAAATGAAACTATAATTAGAGCCCCTACCAGGGCGGAAGATTCAAAATTTCTGTTTTTCAATGGAATCAACTTATTTAGTAAAACCGGCGCAAATTATAAAATTTTATTGTAAAAGTCGAAGTAGGAATCGATGTAACTCTCTTTTGGCTGAAAATCGAGAAATTGCATTCCTGACGCTTTAATGTGTTGCTCGATGTTGGAATTGATCACTGAACTTCCCTTGATCACCGCATCTGAATTGGCTAGGGCCAGCTTGGTGTAATTTTCAAAGGTTGGGTCACTTATGACGGAAATATCCTCCAGATTGATACCATCTTCGGCAATTTTACGGGCCATCTCACCGTTCAGCGGATGCTCAAACTGATCGTTGTAAACGGAATAAACGATTCGTGTGTTGGCGAACAATGGATTGTCCTTGTATGTCTTTTTTACAAACAAGGGGACCATTCCGGTGAACCATCCATGGCAATGGATGATATCTGGCGACCAACGAAGCTTGATGACAGTTTCAAGCACGCCACGGGCAAAGAAAATGGCGCGTTCATCGTTGTCTTCAAAATCAACCCCATTCTCATCCTGAAGGGAATACTTTCTTTGAAAATAGTCCTCGTTGTCTATAAAATAGACCTGCATTCTAGCCGCCTGAATAGAGGCCACCTTGATGATCAACGGGTGATCGTTGTCGTTGATAATCAAATTCATTCCAGAAAGGCGGATCACTTCGTGGAGTTGGTTTCTGCGCTCGTTTACGTTTCCGAAACGTGGCATGAAGGTACGGATCTCTTTTCCCCGTTCCTGAATTCCCTGAGGCAGATATCGTCCAATTTCGGAAATCTCTGATTCAGGGAGATACGGCGTGATTTCTTGTGAGATAAATAGAACCTTCTTTTTTTCCATTCCTTTAACTTAAAATGTTTTGCAAAAATATATAAAATTTCCGCAACTTTCAATCATTTGTAAGATGCCAAAAGTTAAACTAAGTGAAAGTGAACTAAAGAGACTAAAGTGAACCTCTGTTCAGTCGTTATAAGGGGAGGTGCAGAAGTACTTTGGTCCGATGGCGCATCCTAGTCACTTTTTATATAACTTTGCGTATTGATTCTAAGTTTGGATGGAGCTTTTCAAGACAAAAAAGGAGTTGGAGTTCGCTTTGGACCGGGAACGCAACGCGGGCCACAGTGTAGGTTTTGTGCCTACCATGGGAGCGTTGCACGAAGGGCATCTTTCGCTTGTGGCCAGGGCTGGAGCCGAGAATGACACGGTCGTCGTCTCGATCTTCGTTAATCCGAATCAGTTCAACGATCCAAATGACCTTAAGCATTACCCCAGAACGCTGGAGTCCGATTTGGCCCTTCTTGGTTCTCTTCGTTGTGATTATCTGTTTTTTCCGGATGTTACCGAGATTTATCCCGAACCAGATACCAGAAAATTTGATTTCGGAGCGTTGGAGAGGGTTATGGAGGGAAGATTCAGACCCGGACATTTCAATGGAGTTGCACAGGTGGTAAGCAGATTGTTTGACATCGTTCGTCCCGATAAAGCCTATTTTGGGCAGAAAGATTTTCAGCAATGTTCGATCATTAAGAAAATGTGCATCTTGTTGAAATCGCCAATTGTCATCGTTCCCTGTGACATTGTCAGAGAGCGCGACGGACTGGCGATGAGCTCCAGAAATTCCCTGCTTACAGCCGCTCACAAAGCTGTTGCACCACAAATTTACCGTATCTTGCAGGAGGCTCAACAGGAATCGGTTTTTTCCACTCCGGAGGAGGTGAAAATGGGGGTGTATGATAAAATTGGAAAAATTGCCTTACTTCGCCTTGAATATTTTGAAATTGTGGATGAACTGACTCTCCAGCCCATCGCTTCCTGGGAACAGGAGGGAACAAAAGTTGGATGCATCGCTGTGTATGCGGGGCAAGTTCGTTTGATCGACAACCTAGTTTTTGATAAATAACAAAATTTTAGATGTTTATAGAAGTTTGCAAATCGAAAATTCACCGTGTCACCGTAACTGGGGCTGATTTACAATATGTGGGAAGCATTACCATTGATGAAGCGTTGATGGAAGCAGCCAACCTGATTGAAAATGAGAAGGTGCAGATCGTCAACATCAACAATGGCGAACGATTCGAAACCTATGTCATCCGCGGAAAAAGAAAATCAGGAGACATTATTCTCAATGGGCCTGCCGCACGAAAAGTGATGGCCGGAGATGTCATCATCATTGTCTCCTATGCGACGATGGATTTTGAAGAGGCGAAAACTTTTGTACCCTGCATCATCTTTCCAGATACTGAAACCAACAGGCTGATATAAACCAATTGGCAAAATTAAAAACATCCTTTGTCTGCCAGAACTGCGGATATGCCTCCCCAAAATGGATTGGACATTGTACCTCCTGCGGAGAGTGGAATACCTTTCAGGAGGAGGTTTCCATGCCTGTTAAGAATCAGTCCTCGTTCAACAGCACTCCTCCTTCCTCCAGACCGGTCACTCTGAACGAGATCGATCTGCTTGAATTGCCCAGAATTGATACGTCCAACAGTGAGTTTAACCGGGTGCTTGGCGGTGGCATGGTTCCGGGGGGACTGATTTTGCTGGGTGGAGAACCCGGTATCGGAAAATCGACACTGGTGTTGCAGATTGCCCTCCAACTCAAGAACAGGAAAGTGCTCTACATCTCCGGAGAGGAGAGCCTTCAGCAGCTTAAAATGCGTGCAGAGCGGTTACAGGGAAGCAATCCTGCTTGTCTTTTCCTGTGCGAAACCGTTCTTGAATCCGTATTGCTTCACCTTGACAGGGAGTCACCCGATCTGGTGATCATCGACTCCATTCAGACGGTAAGCAGTGAAGCCATTGAATCCACGGCGGGCAGTGTAACCCAGATCAGGGAGTGCACCATTGCCATCATGAAACTGGCAAAAGCCAGGAACATTGCCGTGATCCTGATTGGGCACATCAACAAGGAGGGCAGTCTGGCCGGGCCAAAAGTACTGGAGCACATCGTCGACACTGTTTTGCAGTTTGAAGGCGACAGAAACCATCTCTACCGGATTGTCAGGTCTGTCAAAAACAGGTTTGGCTCTACCTCCGAACTGGGTATCTATGAAATGCAGCAGACGGGTTTACGGGAGGTCAGCAATCCTTCCGAAATGCTGCTCTCCTCCCACAACGAAGGATTAAGCGGCACCTCGACCGCTGCTGCCATCGAGGGGATGCGTTCCTTCCTCATTGAGGTACAGGCACTGGTGGGCTCGGCTGCTTATGGAACGCCGCAGCGATCCGCCACAGGCTATGACCTTAGGAGAATGAACATGCTGCTGGCAGTACTCGAGAAGAGAGCTGGTTTCAAGCTGATGGTCAAAGATGTTTTTCTGAACATTGCAGGCGGCTTGCGTGTTGATGATCCGGCAATGGACCTGGCCGTCATCTGCGCCATCCTTTCCTCCAATTTTGATGTCTCCATCGACAAAGGAATTGCCTTTTCGGGGGAGATTGGTTTGACTGGAGAGATCAGGCCGGTTGGCCGGGTGGAGCAGAGAATCGCAGAGGCCCAGAAACTGGGATTTAAGGAGATTTACATCTCGAAATACAACAAAGGGGTCGATTTCTCCCGTTTCGAAATTAAGATTCACCAGATCGAAAGGGTGGAGAAGCTGGTGAGGAGCCTTTTTGGGAAAGGAAGCTAAAGAAGGCAAAAGTGATATTTGAACTGAATAGAGATAGCCACTTCTAAAGTAAAAGACGCCACAACTCAACATTGCGGCGTCTTTTACTTTAGCCTTTAGCCTTCTTTAGTACTCCCAAAGATCCTGCTCGAAGTTGAAGATGGAATTTTTGATCCGATCCGACTCCTGAGAGGCATACGCATCAGACGCATAATCCAGAATTGGTCTGTTGTTGTAGACATTCTCTTCCTTGATGATGTATCCGTCAAAATTACGGATCAAAAACATATCATCGAAACTGAAGTTTCGGGCACCATTGTGTGGATTAAGCGACTCATTTTTGGCAAGTAATGGTCTGATTTCCGGATAGAAAACCCAAAATAGCCTCTTTCTGCGTAAGTCAGTCTGGGCTACATCTTCATCACGGTAATACAGCCGTATTGGACAGATACCTAAAATGCGAACCTGAAGAGCAGATTTCTGCTTATCAAAATACCATATCTCTTTTATAATTAACTGTTTAACCTCATCTGTCTGAATTTCTTGCGCAACTGTAACATCCTCCATCTGGCCAGTTTCAAAATTCCGGCGGGATACGGTTTTTGTCGCAGCACCAAATTGTGCCTTTACCTGATCAAAACTAAGCGGTACGGTAAATTCATTCTCGTCGTTGGAGGGGGCATTGAAGGCGGTGATGGTATTCTCCCTGATTCCTTTCAACAACAGGTTGATCAGGTTGGTTCTCCCCTGGGATTCTACGGTTGGGAAGTAGAAGGGTTGATTCATCTTTTCCCGCAGGTCTATCATCCGCCAGACGGTCTTCGACCAGATGACATCTGCCTCACGGACTCCAGGCAACTTGGCGGGCTTCCGTTCGAGAGTGATTTTTTTATCGTATGCTCCGTTGAACCTGTTTTTAACGAGATCCTCTATGCTTTGTCCCATCAGGTTACTGTAAGAGGAAGCACACGTAAAAAGTATCAGTAAGAAAAACAATTTTCGTTTCATTGCTTATTTTATTTGAAAACTGATAGGTGATAAGTTTCGGGTAAAGCCATCATCTCCCTTAGCGATAATTTTTTCAATGTGAAGACGAGCCCCGTGAGCAAGTCCTTTGAAAAGATCACGTTGCTCCTGTGAAAAGCGCGCTCCTGTCGTAGATCGCTCTTCCACGAATCCACCTTTTGTTACGGAGACAGTGAAAGATAATACCTGAAATTTTAAGTCGAACTCAAAGTCAGGAATCGAAGCGAATACACCCTGTTCTGCCTCTAGATCGCCTTTTGTGATTATCCCTTCAAATTTTTCGGCAACTGTAGCAATGGGGTTTTGTACTTTTTTTACCCTGAATTCGTAAGATCCCATTTGCTTGACTACCTTATCAACCGTAGCACTGACAATGATGTAGGCCTTTACTCCTACTTTCTCGGGATAAGCCAAAAATCCGTCGGCAGTTCGCTCAATCCGACCATTTTGCATGGTGGCACTGATATCCCTGGAGGACATCCCCGGCACCGAAATGGAGACCGGATTTGGTAATCCTGCATACAGGATATTCATTTTGGTAAGCGAAACAGTAGCAGAGGGCTTGGCAACCTGATACTCTTGCTGGAAAGGATAAGGTATGATTTGCCCACCCGGACTCTTGAAATTGATGACCCCTTTCCAGACAAAGGTACCTTCAGTCGTTGCATTAGCCTTGTACAAACCAGCGTTTTCACCTGTAATAATCGGCAATTTGTTGCCATTAACAATAATTTCAGGTACTGCAGTCGTATCGATGGCAGAGATAAAGACTTTGGCTTCGTAGGTATCACCCTGAATCACATAATTGGATTTGGGAATGACCTGTGCCTTCAGGTTGTTGAACTTGAAGGAGGAAGCATCAATCTTTGAATGTAGAAAATTGATCGCATCGAACTCGCTGTTCCGGATATCACTCTGGAGTTTGGACATCAGGGTGATGACAGCAATCAATGGATAACCTTCAAATTTACTGACTTCCCACGAGGGTCTGCCCCCTTCGAACGGCGGTGGATCGGAGGTGTCCAGAGATTTGCGGATCGAGGCTATTTGTGCAGAATCGGCCGGATCAAAAACTTTAATCAATGAATCCTTGTATACTTCGATCGCATGTTTTAGCTGAGTACCATAATTTTTGGAGATCATCAATTCTGCTGCAACGTTTAGGTCCTCCTTCAACTGAATGTTGTTTACATCCCCTTCCGGACCGTCTGCCCTTTTGACGATCATCTCCTTGAGTTTGGAGATATAATTGTACAAGGAATCGGTCTGCGTTTTTATTCTGGTCACTGTCCTGTTAAGATCACCTACTTTTTTAGGATTTTCCTGAGCCGCATTGTTGAATTGGGTATAAACGCTTTGATTTTTTACATTGAAATTTTTGATGGTACTCATGAATCCTTCATTCACCGAGGCGAAGGCATCCAAAACTTTCTTGTCAACATTCAATGCCAACATCGCTGTAAGTACGAGGTACATCAGCATGATCATTTTCTGCCGTGGTGTTTCCGGAGTGCCAGTAGAGCTCATGTGGTTCGTGAATTGTTATTAACGTTTGATATTCATTGCTCCCAACATGTTGCCATATACCTGGTTCAATGCTTCCAGGTTTTTGTTCATCAGTTCTGTCATCTGATGATATTTTTTGGCTTCTTCCAAAGTAGACGTTACAATCTTTTGAAGACCAGCTTCATCCTGCACACTTTTGGCAGACGATTCTGCCATCTTTTTGACATTCTGCAGATGAAGTTCATAGGAAGTATTCAGCAAGGACATACTTGCATTGATTTTGCCAATCTCACTGGAATAATTTTTGGAATTTTCATTGATGGCTGCAATATCCTTGTGGATGGTCTCTGTAAATTCCTTGTAGGAAGTAGTCAGTTTTTCGCTGGTAGAAGCCAGTTGATGGTTGATCTTTTTGGTCGATTCAGCAAAGCTTTCAGCCAGCTCTTTGGACGAGCCTGTGATAAGTTTGGACGAATGTTCGTAGCTATGCACCAGTTCGTTGAGTGAATGTTCGACGGATAGGGTGGCCTTATTATTGACTTCAGAGAAGTTATTCATGGATTTTGCGGCATTCCCAAGATTCTGAACATACACTTCTGTGGCAAGCGTAGCATTGGAAATTTCAGAAATTCCCCGGGCAGTATTGGTGAGATCCTGAATTCCATTTTTGAGTTTTGTCAACAGTTCGGGGGAAATATCGGCTTGTGCGAATACATCGTGTAACCCATTATTCCCTGATCTCGTTCTCGCATGCAGATCGGAATCATCTTCCAGTTCCGGATAAACTTTGGCCCAATCGTACTCTTTGGGTGGCAGATAGACGGGTTGAAAAGCGGTAATAAGGAAAACCACGACCTCAACTCCCAATCCAAGTCCCAACATCCAGCCCAGCCCAGGCACGTGGTAAACTTTGCAAAGCGCACCAAAAACGACAATAGCCGCACCTACGCTGAAAATAACATTCAAGAGTTTAGGGGACATTACTCCCGAATTATTAGGGTCTTCAACTTCCTTTAGTTTTGAGTTTATAGGAATTGTCATGTCAATCTGTATTTGATGTTACTAGTTGAAAGTTAAAATTCATCTCCAAATGAGGAACGTACGCACCGGAATCCAACATAGGATTTTGCGGTATCCTGGTATTCAAAAGTACGTGTGCCAACCTGGATGTAAAAGGCAATGTCTTTCCATGAACCACCCCTGGTGACCTTCCGTTTCATGGTCGGTGGATCGTCGGGCAGTGCATTGTATTCAAAGTTGGGATTCAGGTCATGCATAAAGTTGTAGGTCGATTCGTCGTAGGCGGTGATGGTCCATTCTGCCACATTTCCTGCCATGTCGTACAAACCGTATCCATTTGGTTCGTAGGTAGCCACCTTCACAGAGGCTTTTCCGCCATCATCGCTGTAATTGCCGCGCATCGGTTTGAAATTGGCCAGAAAGCATCCGGTCTTTGAGCGGGTGTAGTAACCGCCCCAGGGATACATCGAGTTATCCAATCCACCTCTCGCAGCCAGTTCCCATTCTGCCTCAGATGGAAGCCTGTAGTCCTGAACAGCGTAGTCTCCCTTGTTGGAAAGGCTCTTGTTTTTAAAGTTGGTTCTCCACATGCAAAATGCTTTGGCCTGCTTCCAAGTTACCCCAACCACGGGATAATCATCGAAACTTGGATGGGCAAAATACATTTTAGCCCAGGGTTCATTGAACGAGTAGGTAAAGTCACGAATCCAGACAAGTGTGTCGGGGTAGATGTTGACGGCTTCACTGATGACGAAACTCGAGCGATTCTGAATCGGAACCACTTTCCCATTCAGGTCAACCACACTTCCGGTATAACTTTGTTTGGAATAGTCGTATGAATTCTGGCGGCGTGCGGCCTGTTGCAAATCGACCCAATAGTAGTTGTAATTCAATTTCCTTACATCCAGCTCTTTTTTTCCGAAGATTCTTTCGCTTTTGTCATAATAAAGAGCTTCAAGATCTGGAATGTACTCTGCTTTCTTCAAGTTAAGCTTGACATCCCAATCCAGGATTGCCGGATCAATCGGGTCCCCTCTTCGTGTAGTAGTAGGTTTAAATTCAGGATATTTCTGGGAAAGTAAATCCCTGGCAATGGAATCACGAACCCAGTAGACAAACTGCCGGTATTCGTTGTTGGTAATTTCAGTGTCATCCATCCAGAAAGTGGCCAGATCCACTGTACGGGTAGGTGCAGTAGCCCCGGTTATATCCTGATCGGAGGGCCCCATGTTGAAACTGCGGCCCGGAATCAGTACCATCCCCAGCGGAGACGGTTCCAGGTATTTTCCTCTTTTCTGAACGCCCACCAATTCACCGCTTCCGGTGCTGTGACATCCGGAAAGTAGCAACATGACTGCCATGCTACCATAAGCAAACAATCGTTTTATCGTTCGACTCATATCTTGTGAACCACTATATTTCATTCCAAAGTTATAAAAACCTCACACTTTTGGCTTTTTGACCCTTATTTTTATTTAAAAGAACAGCGTACGAGATAAAAAGTTCATGAGAACCAGAATTATACCGGGACAAGACCGAGGTATTCAAATCATAGGAATAGCCTATCTTTAGCCCGTTTTGCAACTCTACACCCATAAATAACATCACTGCATCACTGTTTCTGTACCCAATTCCGCCCCAAAACCGTTTGTTGTACTGAAGCATCAGGTCAAGATCCAACTGGGAAGTTGTCCCGTCGGTCTTGGCGAAGAACGAAGGCTGAAGCGTAAACCGGTCATCGTTCATCTCCAAATTGTATCCGCCGGTCAGGTAAAAATGCCTTTTCAGCGAATAATGTCCAGTCTCCTCAAACGCAAAGGAAGGCTGATTCAGATGGGTGACCGATAATGCAAGGTAATATTTTTTTTGTTTGTAATAAAACCCGGCACCGATATCTGTCAATACCCCATTCACTTCTTGTTTGGGCAAGGCCGGATCAGAATTGTCAACCAGATCACCTCCCAGTGTTTCTGACCAACCCGGACTAAGATTCTTATTCATCAAACCCACTGAAAACCCGCATCCCAAAAGACCCTGTCCAAGTTTGAAACGGTAAGCATAATCCAACCCAAAGGAGACATTCTTCTCGTATCCGATTGCATCCTTCACTACCGTGAAACCCAAACCATCGGCGTCCCCTATCAATTTAAGGGCTGCATCCGTCTGAAAAACCGTTGTCACAGGTGCACCGGGGAATCCAACCCATTGTTGTCTGTTTAACAACATCATATTGATCTCCCCTGAATTTCCTGCAAACCCCGGATTGGTCATCAGATGATTGAACATATGCTGACTAATCTGCGGATCTTGCTGTGCACTCGCGGCGAATGTACATATATTTAACAAAATCCACAAAAATCCGGAATATTTCATTAGTTAATATTTTGTATTCTATTGGGTCCTTCTATACTCATCAAAGGCTTCAAAGTTCTAATAAACAGCAATTTAAAAATTCATGTAATTCGTTCAAAAAAGGCTAATTCATTTTCATTAAATCAGGCGATAAAGACCATGCGAAAAGGGCCTAATCTATCTCGTCAGTTGCCTGCAAACTTTTGTCATTGTCTCCGACTTTTCGGGTGTAAATCAATAGGTTCTGTTGAAGGAGCTCCACCATCTGTCAGGAATCTCATTTTTGCAAGCTTTGTTGTAATCTTTCCTGGAACAGGGAATCCTGCGTGGGAAAAGGTCACAATCAGGTGAAGGTACTTCCATCCACCATCTCTTTGAAACCGGATGCCTGAGAAAGGTTACCGGATCAGGAATGCCTTCCACCTGAACTACAAAGTGCATAAAATCAACTGCTTCATCCAATGGAACGTCGTCTATTTTTTTGGATTTCCCATTCAGGAAGTACCATACAATTTGAGCTGCCATCATCGCCCCATTTTTACCGGGATCTTTGGCCGGAGCATATCCAAACATCCCAAACCAGACCGGATTGGTAGATATCCCTGCATACCAGGCAAGCTGACAGGCCTCTTCACCTGTCAGACCGTTGGGTGAATTTCTGGTTTGACCAGGGGCTTCACTGAGTTTCAATGCACCAAAATCGAAGCTGACCAGATCTGTTTCTCGCAGGTAAGGTTCCATCTCCCGAAGCCCGTTTCTCAATTCTCCCAGCGTAAAAAGGGATCCGTTGAACTCTTCTGGAAAGCTCTCTTTGCTTTCTGGTGAGGCGAAGAAGGATTGCACCGCCATCACGTTCACAATAGATTCCACAGATAGATTTCTCAGGAAAATATCTTCGCCTTCGTGATTTGGTTTGGCGAGATTGTCAATCCTATCGTCGATCACTGTCAGCACGGCTTCATTTTTTTGAATCCCTGCCAGCAACGGAATGGTGAAACTCTGATCGCCACCCAGAATGAGTAAGGGAATGTTGAGCGAACAGAGCTCCTCCGCAATGACCCGTATGGCTGCAACGGTATCGCTGATTTCGGTCCCGGTTTTGACATTTCCCAGATCCACCAAAGTGAAGGAAGTATCGAACCGTGTTAGTTGATATAGTTGTTCCCGGATGGCATCCGGAGCATCTGAATAGGAAGCTGAGTTGGGAAGCCTGTCGTCCGTAATTCCAAGAATGGCTACATCCGGCAAGGCCGATTCATTCCAGACCGATTTTTTCAAAAAGGTACCCAGGCAATCATCATCACCCGAAAATTTTTTAACAAACGGCAATTGTTTGGCTGGTACAAGGAGTTCCTTCAACATTCGTACTGGATTTACCGGCAATATAAAAAAACTTTCAGCAATAATAACCTGGCAGAAGATTTATTCTATTTTGATTTTTTCTGCTTGGGTTTCTTGAATTCGGCATCAACGATCTCCTTGCAAACCGCATAGGTGAGCTGATCCAATTTGATATCTTTTTTCAGTTTGATATTCTGTTTTTTGTAGGAGATGTAAGGCCCCCATCGCCCTTCAAGTACCTTGATTTCAGGATCTTCCGGGAAGGTCTTTAGCAGGGAGTTGGAGATTTTCTCGCGTCTTTCCAGGATCAGTTCAATGGCTCTTTCTAGTAGAACGGTATAGGGATCATCGACTCCCTTCTTAAGGGAAACAAAATTGGAATCGTGCTTGACGTATGGGCCAAATTTACCGATGCCAATGGTCACTTTTTTCTCTTCAAATTCACCCAAATCCCTGGGAAGGTCAAACAGTTTCATTCCCTGCTCGAGGGTGATGGTTTCGATGCTTTGACCTTGTTGCAAACTGGCGAAAACGGGTTTCTCGCTTCCGTCTTCGGAGGTCTCACCCAGTTGGATAAATGGACCGAACCTGCCAATTTTCGCAGAGACAGTTTTCCCCGAGACAGGGTCGACCCCCAGTATCCGTTCTCCTCGGGCCCTGTCCGAATTGGCCATTGCCGCTTCAATCTGCTTGTGGAAGGGAAGGTAAAACTGATCGATCATCTCCTGCCATACCAGGGTTCCTTCCGCAATTTCATCAAACTGTTTCTCGACGGAAGCAGTGAAATTAAAATCAACAATGGGTTCAAAATGTTTGGTCAAAAAATCATTGACCACCAACCCGATGTCCGTCGGAAAGAGTTTGGATTTTTCAGTTCCTGTAATCTCCGTACGCTCTTCCCGGCGAATCTTCCCGGCTTTCAGGACCATTTGTACATAGGATCGCTCTGTTCCCTCCCGGTCTTCCTTTACGACATAATCCCGCTGCTGGATGGTGGTAATGGTTGGTGCGTAGGTGGATGGCCTGCCAATGCCAAGCTCTTCCAGTTTCTTTACCAGACTGGCCTCTGTATATCTCGCAGGCTTTTGCGTAAAACGCTGCACGGCCAGAATCGATTCTGTTTCCAATTTTTGATGAATGGTCAATGGTGGCAATAATCCCTTTTCGTCATCAGTCAGATTCTCCTCATCGCTTGATTCGAGGTAGACGCCAAGAAAACCATCAAACTTCAATACTTCGCCGGAGGCCAGAAAACGCTCAGAGCTGGTTGAGATGTTGATGGTCACGTTGGTTCTTTCCAGTTCGGCATCCGCCATTTGAGAAGCCAGGGTTCTTTTGTAGATGAGGCTGTATAATTTTTGCTCCTGGGCTGAACCCTCCACCTCCTCCTCAAAGAAATCGGTTGGACGGATGGCCTCGTGGGCCTCCTGGGCTCCTTTGGAATTGGTCTTGTAATGTCGGATCTTGATGTATTTATCACCATAAGAGGCGGCAATCTTCTTTTTGATACTGGTTAAGGCCGTCTCAGATAAATTGGTAGAGTCTGTACGCATGTAGGTAATTTTACCTGCCTCATACAACCGTTGGGCAACAGACATCGTGAGAGATACTGGAAACCCCATTTTCCTGCTTGCCTCCTGCTGAAGGGTGGAGGTGGTGAAGGGAGCTGCAGGTGATTTTTTGGCTGGTTTGGTGACGATGTCCCCGATGGCAAATTCCGCACCATTGCATTTTTGCAGAAATTGAAGCGCATTTTCCTCCTTTTCAAACCTGTCTGAGCATTCCGCCTTTAACAAGGTTGTTTTCCCAGATTTCTCGGGTACTACGAAAAGGGCAGTCACCTTGAAGTAAGGTACCGACTCTGTATTTGTGATATCACGTTCTCTTTCGACAATCAGTCTGACTGCTACCGACTGAACCCTTCCGGCCGAGAGGGAGGGTTTTACTTTTTTCCACAATACCGGGGATATTTCAAACCCCACGAGTCGGTCCAGTATGCGTCTTGCCTGCTGAGCATCTACCAAATCCTTGTTCAGGTGACGGGGATTAGCAATGGCGTGTTGAATGGCATCCTTGGTAATTTCGTGAAAAACGATCCGGTTGGTGGTCATAGGATCCAATTTGAGGACCTCCATCAAATGCCAGGCAATGGCTTCTCCTTCGCGGTCCTCGTCCGATGCGATCCAGATGGTCTTGGCTGTTTTGGCAATCTTCTTCAGCTCAGCCACTACTTTCTTTTTATCTTCCGAGACAATGTAATTGGGTTGGTACCGGTTATTCAGGTCAACGCCAAAATCCTTTTTTTCCAAATCACGAATGTGACCGAAACTGGATTTAACCAAATAATCTTTGCCTAAAAATTTTTCAATGGTTTTTGCCTTGGCAGGTGACTCAACGATGACCAGATTTTCTTCCATAATTTGAACTAAATGACCGGTGACTTTTAAAAAACACTGCAAATTAACGAAAATCAAAACCTAACTTCCAAGTATTTAGTTCATTTAATATTTGACTTCAATTTTTGTTTCGACCAAAAGCAGTCATTTCGACCCCATTTTAGGTCTCCTGAACCCCTCATATTATACGAGTTACGATTCTTTCACTCCCTTAAATAAAATTGTTAAAATTCGATCATTATTCCGACAGAGGGCAATAAGGTTCCTGAATTGGCCGCAATGGTTTTCAGTAAATACTTCGATGCATCCTTGGGATCCGTAATTGGATGTCCATTTGCATCGGACTGCTGGACCAGGTAAGGAGGCTGGTCAGCCTTAAAATTGGTGGCATTTTGAATGTCGAGGTAAAGCATCAGCGACCAGTTTTTGTAATAATAGGCTTTGTCGAAACGTAAATCGAGCTGCTGGAAGTTTCCCAATCTTTTTTTATTGAACTGACTGTAATCGGGATAACCCCTTCCCTGTGCATCCCAGGCCACTTTGATGGAAGATTTGGCGATGTCCCAGGGAGTGTAGGGAGCGCCCCCGATAAACCGCCATTTGAAACCAAAATCCCAATTTTGACGGAAGGAGCGGGTAGCAGTGATCGTCAGCAGGTTGCGATTGTCCCAGGCCGATGGAATGTAATTGTTGTGGAGGTCTGTAAATTCACTTCTCACATAGGTGTAGGTCAGTACCCCTTTGAATCCGAAAAGATTCTTGTACCTGGCTAAAAATTCTGTTCCATAGGCCTTGCCTTTACCAACAGGCTTTACTTCTTCATCCCCGTAAACGCCAAAATCGGCCCCCTTGCTTGCCAGGGAAACCGAATCCCTGACTGAAAACGGATAATGATCGTATCCCTTGTAGAAACCTTCGACCGACAATTGGGTGGTTGCATTGGGTCTGACGTCGATCCCCGCAACCAGGTGGTTGACTCCAATCATCCCGATGCCATTCACCTTGTTGATCAAACTACCTGCGTTGTTGTGAAATCCCAGTGTCGTATAGGAAGGTACTTGCAAGTACCTGCCGGCATTGAAGTTCACGGATGTTTTTGGACTTAGCTGATAACTGGCAGAAAATCTTGGTGAAAGATTCTGAAAAGGATTCGACATGGCTGAAGAATAGCTGTTGCCATCTCCTCTTAGCCCAAAAGAAAGCTGCAAGTGCTGAGCAGGGAGATCCTTGCTAACCTGTCCGAAGAAGCCATATTTAACAAAGTCTAGATTTGTTAAATAGCTGATAGGTATTGAAATGCCAGAGGAGTAAAAGTCCTGGTAAGTATGGTTGTAATATTTGGCAAACTGCAAATCCGTACCATAGGTGAATTTGAACTTCGATTTGGACAAGTAGTAATGTTCGAAACGGAATTTTGTTTCACTTTCGCGTGAATCATAATTCAGTATCAGGTTCTCCGGGCTCACCAGATTGTCGCGGTACTTGATCTGTCCGTTGTTAAGCGTATTGTGGCTCAAAACATAGGTGTCGTAGCCAGAAGCATTGAAATGTTTCAGCACAAGTCCCAGGGTATAGTTCCACTGTTTGCTTTCGGGAAGGTAACTGAGCAGGTAGCGTTGTGTTTCGGTCTCATTGGCCGAAAGGTTGAGCTTGGAATTGTCAAGAGCACCCAGGCCAATCAAGCTTAATTCTGTTTTCTTGTTGATTTTTGTCTTGATCTTGAACTGAAAGTCGTTGTAGGTTGGAAGGAAAGGGAGTTTAAGTGCTCCGAAGATAAGTTGCAGGTAGGATCTTCGCACGGAGACCAGATAGGTTGTTTTGGAAGACAAGGGTCCTTCGGAGGAAAAGGCCAGATCTGAAGCCCCAACAGTAGCCCGAAATTTTGATTTCTCGGTGTTGGCATTTTTCTGCGAGAACTCCAGGACGGAACTCATTGCATTGCCATAAACGGATGGAAAGGCTCCCGAATAAAAATTGACCTCCCTGACAAAATCAACATTGATGATCCCAACAGGGCCGCCGGAGGCACCCTGCGTGGCAAAATGGTTGAGATTGGGAATTTCGACCCCGTCGAGGTAAAACCTGTTTTCGCTGGGACCACCGCCCCGAACGATGACATCATTGCGGAAAGAGGCAGCCGAGGATACGCCGGGAAATGATTGAATGACCTTCGTAATGTCGCGGTTACCGCCAGGATTTTTTTCAATCTCATCAATTCCAATGGTTCTTAGGGAAGTGGGACTCTCCTCCTTTTTGGGAAAGAAGGTGGGCCTTACTGTGATCTCACCCAGGTTTATCTCCGCCTCTTCCAGGGGCACATTGATCGTCGCACCTGCTGCCTTGGTAACCCTGAATGTTTCGGATACATACGTTTTAAAACCAACTGCCGATATTTTCAACTGATAAAAACCTGGAAGAACCTCCTTTAACACAAAATTGCCGGAGAGGTCACTGTTGGTCCCGGTGGTGCTGTTTTGGATGACGACGGTTGCAAATTCCACGGGTTCATTGTTCTTGGCATTGTAAATACGCCCCCGAATGGCAGGAGAGGATGGTTGAGCGGCAAGGGAAAAATGGCAGATAATGGCAAGTATGAGTAAATATTTTTTCATCTCGGTAGATATAAGTTGTAATCATCTAAACGATTAACCCTTGCAAAAGGTAACATTTTTGAGAAAGCCACAACGAGATTTAATAATTTTTTAATTTGGATGTTCTGAAAATTGATTGGATACTTGCCATCTTGCCGCTTCTATTTGTACCTGGGTTGCATTTGCGTCAGGTCGCGCGGGTAATTTCGGAGCATAGAAAGATTATAAATTATATCTTTGTGACGCCACGATTTGTTTAACCAAGCACCATCCCCTATTTTTGATAAGATATTAAAATAGCAACATTCTTCAATATTAATTAATACAAGTTTTTATGAGCAGTTTCATGAGCGCCTCCATCGGGCGAAAATTCTTAATGAGCATCACGGGGCTTTTCCTGATCTCATTTCTCTGTATCCATCTCACTTTGAATCTGTTTCTGACTTTTGATGATTCCGGAACCCTTTTTAACCTCGCGGCACACTTCATGGCTACGAATCCTTTCATCAGGATCATGGAGCCATTACTCGCCATTGGGTTTGTGATACACATCATCTGGTCGGGATGGATCACGCTCGACAATATGCGGGCTCGTCCGCAAAAATATGCCTATGGCGACCAATTGCTGAGCTGGTGGGCCCCATCAAAAAATATGTTTATTCTGGGAGGAATGGTCTTGATCTTTTTGGTGATTCACATTTCCAATTTCTGGCTCAAGATGAAGTTCACAGGCGATCCGTTGCTAAAAGAGGTAACCGTTGATGGAGTAGCGATGCACAATGCTTATGCACTTGTCAGCAATCTCTTTCTTAACCGTTGGTACGATGGGCTTTACATCGCCGGTGGAATACTGATCGGATTACACATCAGTCACGGTTTCTGGAGTGCCTTTCAAACCATTGGATTCAGCAACCAGGTTTGGCTGAAGCGACTGAAATGTCTGGCCATCACGATAGGGATTTTATTTGCAGCCGGATTTTCCTGGATTCCTATTTACTTCATGATCAAATTCTAAAAAGAACTTCAAAGTATCCAAGATATGAGCGAACTAAATTCAAAAATACCCGCCGGACCGATTGCCGAAAAGTGGACCAACCACAAGGCAAAGATCAAAGTTGTCAGTCCGGCCAACAAACGCAAACTTGACGTAATCGTTGTCGGAACAGGTTTGGCCGGTGCTTCGGCAGCTGCATCCCTGGCAGAATTGGGTTACAATGTGACTGCCTTCTGTTACCAGGATAGCCCCAGAAGGGCACACTCCATTGCCGCCCAGGGCGGAATCAATGCGGCAAAAAATTACCAGAATGACAACGATTCGGTTTATCGTCTGTTTTATGATACCATCAAGGGTGGTGACTACCGTGCCCGCGAAGCCAATGTGCATCGGCTGGCTGAGGTCTCCCCGAACATCATCGACCAATGTGTGGCCCAGGGAGTTCCATTTGCCCGTGAATACGGCGGTACACTTTCCAACCGTTCATTCGGTGGAGTATTGGTAAGCCGTACTTTTTACGCACGTGGTCAGACAGGTCAGCAACTTTTACTCGGGGCCTATTCTGCCCTGAATCGCCAGATTCACGAGGGAACCGTAAAAATGCATACCCGCCACGAGATGCTCGATCTGGTCGTCATCGACGGTAAAGCACGTGGAATCATTGCCCGTGACATGGTAACCGGAGAAATTAAGCGTTATGGCGCGCACGCAGTCGTGTTGGCAACAGGTGGCTACGGGAATGTTTACTTCCTTTCTACCAATGCGATGGGTTGCAACGCTTCCGCATCCTGGGTGGCTTACAAGAAAGGGGCCTTCTTCGCAAATCCCTGCTATGTACAAATTCACCCAACCTGCATCCCTGTTCACGGATCTCAGCAGTCCAAACTTACGCTGATGTCTGAATCCCTTCGAAACGATGGACGTGTTTGGGTTCCAAAGAAGGCGGAGGATGCGGAGAAATTGAGAAAAGGACTTTTGCAGCCCAATGATATAGCAGACGAGGACCGCGACTTCTACCTCGAGCGCAGGTATCCTTCCTATGGCAATCTGGTTCCTCGTGATGTTGCCTCCAGGGCAGCCAAGGAGCGCTGTGATGCCGGATTTGGTGTCAACAAGGAGGGGATGGCGGTATTTCTTGATTTTAAATATGCCATCAACAGATTGGGTAAGGAGACCATTGCCAAACGATACGGAAACCTGTTCCAGATGTATGAGAAGATCACAGATGTGGATCCCTACAAGGAACCGATGCAGATCTATCCGGCCATTCACTACGCCATGGGCGGCACCTGGGTGGATTACAACCTGATGACGTCGATCCCTGGGCTCTACTCGCTGGGGGAAGCCAATTTCTCCGACCATGGTGCCAACCGACTTGGTGCTTCAGCCCTGATGCAGGGTCTGGCCGATGGCTATTTTGTGTTGCCCTATACCATTGGAGATTATCTGGGCAATGAAATCATGGTACCAAAAATCAACACCAATCTTCCTGAGTTCGAAGCAGCCGAAAAAGCCGTTTTGGGTAAGTTGGAGCAACTATTTAGCATCAAGGGCAAAACACCTGTTGACCATTTTCATAAAAAATTGGGGACCCTCCTTTGGGACTATGTAGGGATGTCGCGCAACGAAACCGGACTGAAAAAGGCCATTGAAGAGATCCAAAAACTTCGCAAGGAATTTTATACCGACTTGCTGGTGCCAGGTGAACTGAAAAATGTCAATCCTGAATTGGAAAAAGCAGGACGTGTAGCCGATTTCCTTGAATTGGGGGAACTGCTGGCAAGGGATGCACTCAACAGGAAGGAGTCGTGTGGCGGGCATTTCCGTGAAGAGTCGGCTACAGATGAGGGTGAAGCCAAGCGCGACGATGAGAATTTTGCATACGTGGCTGCCTGGGAATACAAGGGAGTTGACAAGGAGCCTGTTCTTCACAAGGAAGATCTGGTATTCGAGACCATTCAGCTAACCCAGAGAAGCTATAAATAATTGTTGAAGACTGATAAAAAAGATCAAAATGGCAGA
>CAINVV010000196.1 GCA_903854235.1 uncultured Bacteroidia bacterium
CACAGATGCATTGGTCCTCAGTGCAGATCAAACGCTCTTTATGAAAAACTATGAAAGATGGATGGATGAATTCGTCGAAGTCATCAAAGTTCAGAAGAAGGAGCCGGATAGCCTGGAGAACAACAAGAAAATTGTTGCCCTGGCAGAAGAGGCCCGGCTGTTTCAGAAGGAGCTGATGGGCTACATGGCGGATGAAAATTTTGCCCGATATTACATGATTGCCACCGAAAGAATGACGCTGACCATCTGAAAGGATAGGCTGAAACTGCTTACTTGAGGATTTTGGGAGGCCAGGAGCGGGCGACCATTCCTATTTTTTCAGGGCCGCCTCTTCAATGCCTATGGACATCTTGCCTGAGAAGACAAGATTTGCTTTGACGGATTGCGGCGTTAGCGTCAAGTCGGAAACGGTTATTTTTGTCAGTTTGCCATTGAGCTCGAATCCATAGCCCAGTTGCCGGTGGTTGAGATAGCTGGTCAAATGTTTTTCGATCTCCCGGATGTTGGAGTTGAAGGGGATGGCAATGGCCTTGGTGATGGTTCGTTCTACCTTACCGTTGAACATCCATTTGGCCGATTTCAACCATAAATTTTTAGTTTTCAAGTCAAATTTAAGGTTCTTTACCCGCAAAGTAGTGTCGACCGCATTGAAATAGGGAGTACCCGTCAGATACATCGTCCCCTTGATGCTTCCCTTTACTTTCGTCTCCACCGCCAGCTGTCCGTTCGACCCGTAAATGTGCATCGATTCGAAGGTGAGGTGCTTGCTCCCAAAAGCATAGGAGGAATCACGTACCTCCTCAAAGGTGAGTCGTTCGATGGTGGGATAGGGAACATCTGTCAACAGGTTGATGCGAAATGTATCGCTTGGCTGCTCGAGTGATTGCATGACTGGCAGCGTCGATGCCTTGCCCGTTTGGGGTTGGTTGTCGAGCTGGCATTCCACATCGGCCTGGATCATCAGTCCGAAACGGATGTTTCCGTTGACTCCCCTGATCGGCAAAAGAGAGACGGAATAGGGAGTACTCGTCAGCCAGGCATTGTAACCACCGGGTATTTTTAAGGGTTCAAACATCATTTTCCATCCCTTTTCTGCATATTTTCTAAAGTCAAAGCTGCTTGCGATGGTTTGGTCAATTTTTTGGGAATAGCTGCCAAGATTTACTTTCAGCAATAGGTTGGCGATGTAAGTAACCGGGATCGTTACGCCTGCAATTTTTACCGTTGGTTTCATGGTCCAGTCGTAATCGTCGGAGGTGGTCGTGGTTTGAATGCTCCAGTCGCGATTGACGGAGAGTTTGGTCTTGAATTTCAGTGTAATCTCACCTTTGGCCTCCAGGATATCTCCGAATGGATGGTTGAAGGAGAGGAGAAATACGGCCTTTTTTATTTCGATGCGAAGCGGCATCTCCCAGGAGAGCACATCCTCTTTGAGGGATAATTTGACCTGACCGTTTTTCCAGGCCTTGAGCATCAGGTTGTCGTTGTCGTTGTCGGCAAAGCTGTTGTCCTCGTACAAAACACTGTCGGTATTGCTGTTGACAATGGCACTCAGCTTGGCCAATTCCAGATCCGCATAAAGGCTTACCACGGAGGTTTGGGGCTTGACAGGCGCATATTTGTAACTCTCAGCAGGCTTCTGGGGTTCCAGTGATTTGCATCCGGCAGCGAAAAGCGCTGCCATCAGGAGAAGTACTATGCTGGAGCTAATATTTTTCAAGGCGGCCGACCATTTGATTCGTCGACAAAGTTAAGGGATGATTTCAATAATGGGTACTTTTTGTGGTGTGATTCAGAAAAATCCTTTCGGCAAAAGCAATGAAATATTGTTTCCTTATTTGTAATTTTGGTCACCCTTGCAGGCTACATCGTAAAATTAGGTCTGCAAGAAACCTTTAGGATACCGGGCCAGTTACATTGAGTTCTGAATAATAACTGATTCCGGTTGTGTCGGAGTACGATGAGAAACCTTCAAGATAAAACTTAATACTTCCAGCAATGAATCCCAATTCCATCAGAGAATTTGCTTCCTCCTTTCAAAAAAGCAGGATACTGTTGAGTGGTTTTGAACTCGATCTATTCACCCACATCGACGAATCAGGAATCACAGGAAAACAGATGGCAGACAAGCTGCATTTGAACCTTCATGCTTGCGAACGCCTGATGAATGCCCTTGCATCGCTGGGATTCCTCTCTAAACAAGAACATTTGTTTTTTAATACTCCTGAAAGTTTTTACTTCTTATCGAAGAAGAGTCCGAATTACCTGGGAGGTCTGATGCACACCAACCACCTATGGAATACCTGGAGCCACCTCACGGAGGTTGTTAAGACAGGCAGTTCTGCTCATCCTGAAGAGATCAATGTCCGGGGTGAAGAGTGGCTGTTTTCCTTTATCAGTGCCATGCACGACAGAGCCACGAAACAGGCACCACCGCAATTGGCCATCCTCGATCTTACGGCCGTCGATTCTATTCTTGATATTGGCGGAGGTTCAGGAGCCTATTCCATGGAGTTTGTTCGTCTTAAACCCGAAATCGCAGCGACAGTCTTCGACCTGCCCAACGTGGTGCCCATCACCGAAAAATTCATCGGGAAGGAGGGCTTTGCAGGAAGAATTAAAACCCATACGGGAGACTATACTTCAGACGAATTGCCAGTAGGATTCGACCTTGTATTTCTCTCCGCCATCATACACAGCAATTCGCTGGAGGTCAATTCGGATCTGATCTGTAAATGCTTTGGTGCCCTGAATCCGGGAGGCAGGATCGTCATTCAGGACTGGATCATGAACAACGATAGGACTCAGCCTACGACGGGCGCCATCTTCGCCATCAACATGCTGGTTGGCACGGAAGCCGGAGATTGCTTTACCGAAGCAGAAGTTTCCGGGATGATGACCGCCGCAGGATTTCAAAACATCACCCGGGTTGAATTTGAATCCGGTTTAAGCCAGATGGTTGCGCAAAAGGGGTAAGGATCCAATGCCTCTGCCCGTGGCGAATTGTGGAGTTTGCAAGCAAAAATATTCAAGGTAAGAATTTAAAAGCGAAAGATCATGATCTTAACCATCGACATTGGCAATACCAACATTGTTTTCGGCCTGGCCGACGAAAAAGAGTGGCTGAAAATTTGGCGAATTCAGACCGATTCGCAAAAGACGGCGGATGAATATGAGGTAATTTTCAGTTCCCTCTTTTCCAGTTTCGGTGTAAGCATCAACGAAATTAAAAGAACGGTTCTAAGCAGTGTTGTCCCCAGTCTGATCCGGCCTTTCAGGGAGATGCTGCTTCACCTGCTTGGAGAAGCGCCGTTGCTGGTTGAACCTGCCATTTACGACCAACTTCCTGTGGAAATATTGAGCAGGGATGAAATTGGGACAGATATCGTAGCGGATGCCACTGCCGCCTTCATGCGCTACGGCGGACCCTGTATGGTCATCGATTTCGGAACGGCCATCACCTTCACCACCATCAGTGAAACAGGTAGGATTTTGGGTGTGGCCATCGTCCCCGGATTGATGACGGCACTGAAATCGCTGACGGGAAATACTGCCCAGCTTCGCGATGTGCAACTGTTGGCTCCCCCCTCTGTGCTGGGTGACAACACCATTCACGCCATCCAGTCTGGACTGGTATTGGGATTCGCCGGTCTCGTCGACTCGATGGTGGATCGGACGGAAAGTGAATTGGGTGTAAAACTGACTGTGATCGCCACGGGAGGACTCTCCTCCGTGCTGAAAAATATTTCCAGAAGGATTCAGTTGATAGATGAGAACCTAACGATGGATGGCCTTAAATACATGGCCGATCATCTTTCCGCTTAGAAAAACAAGAAGAATCCGTCGAGGAAAAAGAAGATTCCAACCACACCGAATGCCAGGCCACAGATCCATACAAACCGCTTCTTGGAGAGGGTGGCAATGGAGGAGAGCAAGATGGAAATTTGCAGAAAGATCACCCCGATGCCAAATTTGTCTGAATGGGTTTTACTCTCGTCCCGGAGTGTTTCGAATCCATTGGCCACTTTTTTGATCTCCTCTTTTTCCTCTTCGTATTTCTTCACCTTTACCTTGTAATCGATGGCAAGCTCTTTGTATCTTTTAACGATGGAATCATTCCCTTTCTGTTTTTCGAGGGTAGCCAGCTGCAACTCGAGGTTTTCCCTACGAAGGTCGTAGATGTAGCCCTTGATGCTTTTGCTTTCGTAAAATGCCCACTGGTCGCTGGCTTTTGTTTGGTTCAAGAGGCTCCGGGTACTAAATCCTCCGCCTTTAAAGGTGGAAAGGGTCGCCGCTACGGCAATCAATACGGTGGTGATGGCCATGTAGGTCATCCAGCCTTCTTTTTTATCAGCAGTCATACGCTTACGATTTTGGGTATAAATTTAAATTCTTTTGTAAAAATAAATAAAGTCGCCAACCCTCGCTGCAGGCGAGCAAAAAAATCCAATCATCCAAACATCCTGTTTGTAAAAGATCATACGAATTGTAAATAACTTTGTTTAATTTTAGGGTACTTCGAGTGCCTAATGAAAACCCGAAAATATCCAGATCCTATGAGCAGAGATAAATTGATTGGCATGTATACGCAGAGCTTCAGGGAAAATTGGACCACCCTTGCATTTTCTGATTTTCAGGGCTCCACGGTGACTTATGGCGAGGCCGCCCAGATCATTCGGCAGATTCACTGCTATTTTCGGGAAAGCGGCCTGATGGCTGGTGACAAGGTGGCCATCCTGGGCAGGAATTCTTCCAACTGGGCCATCTCCTTTCTGGCGATTGCCGGCTATGGGGCAGTCACGGTTCCAATTTTACCGGATTTTAACCCGGAGGACATTCATCACATCATCGATCATTCTGAATCGCACTTTCTTTTTGCAGCTGACGGTCTCTTTGAAAAGCTGAACATGGGTAAGATGACGGGATTAACAGGGGTGGTCAGCCTGACCGACTTCTCCGGACTATCTTTTCAATCCCCGGCAGGAAAAGAGCTGTGGAAAAAGTGCTTCACTTTGGAACAGGCCGGAAAATCGGCTCCCGATAATTTTGAGTTAACCGAATTCGACAACGAAGCACTCAGCGTCCTTTCCTACACCAGCGGCACCTCGGGGTTCAGCAAGGGGGTGATGATCCCTGCCCGCAGCTTGCTTTCGAACATCGTTTATGCCCAGGAACACATGCCCCTTAAAGCGGGCGACCGCATCGTCTCCTTCCTGCCCATGGCACACGTTTTCGGATTGTTGTTCGAATTTTTATTCCCGGTATCCGTAGGTTGTCACGTCACCTTCCTTTCGAAGGCGCCAACACCTCAATTGATTATCAAGGCTTTCCAGGAAGTGAAACCGCGGCTGATTCTTTCCGTTCCGCTTGTCATCGAGAAAATTTACAGGAAGAGGATCCTTCCGGCCCTCGAAAAACCGGTCGTGAAATTCCTGCTCAGGGTACCCGGTATCCGGCTGATCCTGCACAAAAAGGTGCGGGCCAGTCTGGTGGAGACCTTTGGCGGAAATTTCCACGAGATCGTCATTGGGGGTGCGCCACTGAACCACGAGGTAGAATCCTTTTTCAGGAAGATCAAATTTCCGTTTACCATCGGTTATGGCATGACCGAATGCGGACCGCTTATTTCTTATGAACCCTGGGACCGGTTCAGAACCTCTTCTGCCGGCCGTCTGGTCGACAGGATGGAGGTGCGGATTGATTCTGGCGATCCATTCCACGAAGTTGGGGAGATCCTGGTGAAGGGCGACAATGTCATGATGGGATATTACAAGAATGAGAAGGCAACGAACGAAGCGATCGACAGCGAGGGTTGGTTGCATACGGGTGATCTCGGCGTCATCGACAAGGATAATTTCATCTACATAAGGGGAAGGTGCAAGAACATGCTGCTTGGTCCTTCGGGTCAGAACATCTATCCCGAGGAGATGGAAGCCAAACTCAGCAACTATCCTTACGTGTTGGAATGTGTCATTACCGAAAGGGAGGGTAAAATGATCGCCTTCGTTTTTGCGGATCCTGAAATGGTGGAGGCAGAAAAGCCCGATGCGCAGCGACTGAAGGAGATCATGGCCGATAATTGCAAACACGTCAACAGGGAACTGCCCAAATTTGCCCAACTCAGTTCCATCATTCTGGTCGATAAGGAATTCGAAAAAACTCCCAAAAGAAACATTAAAAGATATCTTTACACCTGATCAGGTTTGATCTCCGAAATTGGATCTTCCACGATTCAGAAACAGGCTTCCGCATGTCTGTCCAATCAATAAATGCACAAGTCGTTAAACTTATTTTGTATGAAGGGACTGAAAAGCTTCGGGTCAATTTTAATCATGATGATACTACTTGCAGGAGTTCGACCTTCCGCAGTTGCGGCACAGAAACCGATCCGGCTGGCCATAGCCGGAATGACCCATACGCACATTGCTTTTATCCTCGGAAGGGCAGACAAGGGTGATTTTGAACTGGTAGGCATCTTTGAGACCAACCAGGAACTGGTTCAGAAATTGGCAAAAAAGTATAAATTTTCACCGTCAATCGTTTACCACAACTTGAATGAGATGCTGGACAAGGTGATGCCAGAAGCGGTTGTTGCCTTCGGTACTATCTTTGATCATCTTTCCGTGGTGGAGGCCTGCGCGCCGAGGGGCATCCATGTGATGGTAGAAAAACCGTTGGCGGTCAACGGCAAACACGCGGTACGGATGGCCGAACTGGCGCTCAAATACAAGATTCACCTGCTCACCAATTACGAAACATCATGGTATCCCACCACCGCCAAATCGTTTGAAATGGTGAACAGGGATCATTTTGCAGGCACTCTCCGAAAGGTCGTCATTCACGACGGGCACCAGGGTCCAAAGGAGATTGGATGCGATCCGGTCTTTCTGGCCTGGCTTACAGACCCAGTTTTGAACGGTGGCGGAGCCATCGTCGATTTTGGCTGTTACGGAGCCAACCTGATGACCGCCCTGACATACGGGGAGAAACCAATCTCCGTAACGGCCGTAACGAGGCAATTCAAACCGCTCATTTATCCCAAAGTTGACGATGAGGCGACAATTGTGGTCTCCTACCGGGAATCGCAATGCATCATTCAGGCCTCCTGGAACTGGCCTTTCAGCCGAAAAGATATGGAGATTTATGGCGATGAGGGCTATGTGATCGCCGTCAACAGAAACGACCTGCGGTCGAAAGGGAAGGGGATGAACGAAGAAAAAACCGAGCAGGTGACAGCCAGTAATGTGGCAGTTTATGAAGATCCGTTTACCTATTTTGCCGATGTGATCCGGGGGAAGGTCGAGGTTCCCAAATATGGGCTCTATTCGCTCGAAAACAATGTTCGGGTGGTTGAAATTCTGGATGCGGCGCGTATTTCGGCTAAAAAAGGGAAGACCATTTTGCTCAAAAATTGATTGCCAGATAAAATCTCCGGTTGGTTTGTGACGATAAACGGCGATATCCAGTGAAACGGGCACTGATTATTTTACTATTTCCTGCAGTATAATCTCTTCCAGTTTGCGCTTCGGCACGTGGTGAACCTGATTTTCGTCACGCCAATATTTGATTTCACCCTCCTTTGCCTCGTCGAGTACAACCACTTCTTTGGGCTTGCCCAGGGCAATTACCTGGATGATTTCGAATTGTTCCGGGAGGTTCAGGATCTCCCGAAGCCTGGTTCTGTTGACCGCGTGGATGATGCATCCTCCGAATCCGGCCTCCGTGGCACCCAGTAAAATGGTTTGTGAGGCGATTCCGTCGTCACAGAAGTAATTTTTTGAGATCGCGGTGTCGTTCAACAAGACCACGTAGGCAGAAGGACGCTCTCCCTCCTCCGGTCCATCCCAGTCGGGGAAGTACCCCGCCCAGGCCAGTTGTCCGAAGATTTTGGCATTGAAAATTTCATCCGTACTCAGGATGTATTTTAACGGCTGCGCATTCCTTGCCGAGGCCGAATTGCGTGCCAGATCTACCCAATCGCGCAACAGCGAGGGAACGATTCGTTCACCCTGCCAGAACCGTCTGCAACTTCTGTTTTTCAGGACAAGCTCTTTTAACGTCATCATTTAAGTGTTTGAGATTACCTGCCGGGAGGTGTCTACCTTCCGTAATATTTCTTGACCACCTCCCCAAGGACCCAGTTGGTTCTGGCGGCGGAAGAGCCCGTACTCACACATTTCCCCTCTACACACAGCTCACCGACTACTTGTTGAATCAGAAAGTGGGAGATATTTTCGGGATTCTCGAATCCAAAATTCGTGGTTCCCTCATCAGTGATCAGTTTGACCCCTACGTGCTGAAAACAGGAGAAAATTATTTTCCCTTTGGTGCCTGTTATTTCAATCGTATCCTCCTCCGCCTCTTTGGCGACTACAAAACACCAGCTTCCCGTTCCCGTCACACCCGTCTCAAAAGTGAAAATGGCTGAGACGGTATCCTCCGGTTGGTAATAGCCGGCCAGATTTTGGGCGATCCCCTGAACTTCAATGACCGGGCCGAACAAAAAATCGAGGTAATCGAACTGATGGGAGGCCAGGTCATAAAAATGCCCGCCACCACTTATTTTCGGATTGGTATGCCAGGTCTGTTTTTCAGGGAACTGGTCCCTTTGTCCGTAAGCCTTGTGCAGGCGGATGTTGACAGTGAGTGGCTTCCCGATGATTCCTGTCTCCACCAGATCCTTCACCTTTAAAAATGCAGGGAGTGTCCTTCTGTAATAGGCCACGAAAAGCGGGATGCCCGTCTCTTCCGATACGGCGATCATCTCCTGACATTCCCGGTAGGTGCGCGCCATCGGTTTTTCGACATACACGGGTTTACCCGCCCTCATGGCTGCAATGGCGTAGGAGGCGTGTGTGTCGGGTGGAGTAGCCACATATACGGCATTTACCTCCAGGTCTGCGATCAGGTCATTCCCATCGGCATACCATTTCGGTACCCCATGCCTGGCGGCATAGTCCGCCGCCTTTTCTGCATTGCGTCGCATCACGGCAACCAGATGGGAATGTTCCACTTTGCCGAAAGCCGGACCACTCTTCAGCTCCGTAACATCTCCGCAGCCTATTATTCCCCATTTGATTTTCTCCATATTGGTGAGTTTGCGCTATTTGTTTGCCAATAGTTACCAAGGTTTGACAATCGTCCGTTTACGTTTCGGGTATCGGGACATTGGTCATGGTCCGGTTTATTTTATTTCCACAAAAATTTTCTGATCGCCCAATTTTTCCACGTGCCATTGTTCAGATGATCCCTCCTTCGATTTCCATCCGTTACCGGAAGGAACCAGTGCGGCATTCTGAACAAAAGATTCCATGGCCACAGCTGTGTCGAAGGAAAGAAGAAATTTCTTTTGATCCTTCCCGTCTGAAGTGGTCTGCCGCATCCAAAGTTCGAAATTGGGGATTCCTTCGAAATAATTGCTGAAGTCGGGCAAACCGTTTTGCAAGCCAAGCTCCCCCCGGATGTATTTGACGGATCCGGTTAGCTGGGCGGCCGGATCCCGGATTTGTTCCGGAAGAAGGAGTCCCTCTTCCGCTGGAATGACCTCCTTCAACTTACTGATCAACATCGTTGAAGCGCTTCGTGCCGCTGCCGTTCCTGAGGCATTGACTACTGAAATGTAAAAATGACCGGCACAGAGCTGCTGTTGGTAGAGATTTTCGCAATCGATCCTTCCCTGCTGGTCCTTCGCCACACATTGAAAGGTATTGATGGAATAGATGCCAAAGGCACCCTTGCAGGATTTCATCCGGAAGTATTCGATGTTAATTTTCTGATCTAGAAAAACCACCTCCTGTACGGTCAGCCGGTCGAACCCATATTCAAAATAGAGCGTAGACCCTCCGTCGATGTAACCGTAAAGGGAGGTTCCGTCGTAATTGCTCTCTTTTTCGATCCTCAGACCTGGAAGCAATTCGGCAGTAAGAAGCTGCGAAATAGCTTTTTGCGGAAGTGCCAAAGAAAGCCAAATCAACAGCAGGATAAACAAATTTTTTTGCATCAGGCCAGATCTATGGTTTTGAGGGTAATTCGGCTGTTATCGCTGATTCCCAGTCCAAGTTCGTCGGCTCTCTGTAAAAATTTTGAGGCAAGCGGGCTTTCCTCTTTTTGCAGTTTCATCTCGATTCGCTTTTTGGAGACGATGTTCAGCCCGATCCTGTCGACGGCTACGGCATCCGTTCCGGCGAGCAGAAGGTTGTAATTGCAGATAAACTGCGGATTGGCGGCGGGTCCTCCATTGTAGCATCCGACCAGTCCGTCGACAATGTTCAGCACCACTTTGTCGCGGAGTGGCGGGAAGGCGCAAACTTCTGCCACCGTATCGTGCCAGAGTTTCTCGTGCAACCTGCCGGTATTGGAGATGGCTCCGAAGGCCAGATTTTTCATGCAGAGCGTGACAGATGCCCCTGCATTTTTGAGGATGGGCAGGTTGATGATCTTGGTCACCTGCTGGGTGCAAATTTTGGTAAAATAGGAGTGTTTGCCTCCATTTACCATATATGGCATCGTATATTCATCGTAGGCTCCCTCCACATCGGCCCAGTACGACCACTCCTTGTCGATCATACTTTCTCCGTACAACTTTCCGTTGGCATCAAAAAAACTTCCCTTGGCATCCTTTTGTTCGGTTCCGGAAATTTTGATACCCGGATAGTTTTCGGGCAGGAATCCTGTCTCCTGCAGTTCCATTTCGCGGCGGTCCCAGATCACGATGTTCTTTCTCGGAATGCCTGCCTGCTCCAGTTGGGTGATAACGGCTTTTACCAGTTCGTGACTCGTGGTGAGCAGTTTGCCGGCTACAGGATTGACTTTCAGTCCGATGATGTCCTCCGGTGAAACGAATTTCCGCCAAGCCTTTTTGACCGATTTTTTACCTGTCAGGTCGAGCATGGCTGCTGTCAGCATCTGGTCAACAACTTTTTGCTGAATGATATTTTCACGAATGCATCCGGAGTGGTTGACTTGTGTGACCCTACCGGGAAAATGCCCGGGCATGGAGTTTTCATTTCTTGGATATTTCAGGGTATCCTGGATGTTGGTAGCAGGCTTGGCCGTTTGCGGATTTTCGGCTGCTTCAGCAGGGGCAGCAGCGATCACGGGTGAAAGCACCAATCCTGCGCCGCTTGCCGTTAGCAGTCTGAAAAAATTGCGCCGGCTGTTGGGCTGGGGTTCCTCTTCTTTGTCCATGGGTTGTTTTTTATCGGATGACAGTTAATGAAAGTGAGAAGAAAGTGAGTTCCTTTCAAAACTCATCGAAAGATAGCAAATGTTGAAGAAATAAATTTTCTTCCGCCTCCTTTTCCTTTTGCGTATGCATTCTTGGATTGGAAAAATCCTATCCGATGGGGTGGATGATCCAAAGCAGCCCGATGACCATGGCCAGAATGGCTCCCGAAAGTGAGAACCACTTCAAAAATACCTGCTTGTCTTTGACCACCGACTTGTGGGCGATAAATCCCAGGATCAATGCAAAGAAGACCATCGTCAGAATGGTACCCGAGGCAAAGGCAACCACATAGATCACGGAAGCCATGAGCGTGGGAAGCGCAAGGCTGGGCAAAAGCGCAAAAAGGTGACTGAAACCCGCAAATCCATGAATGACACCGATCAGAAATGCTGAGAAGGCGTTTTGTTTGACTTTGCCTGTGTGTTTGTGTCCGTGGTTGGCATCGAGTGGCCTTCGGTTGTGAATAACCGCACCCTTGTAAAAGATGCGACCGTCCGGATGATAATGGGTTCCATCCTGAAGATGCGAGTGGGAAAGGTGGTCGTGCCCGAAGGTATGCGGATGATCCGGATCGTGGCCGGCCGAATGGGTATCCAGATGGGTATGTTTGTGGATGTGCGCATACAGAAATGGGGTGGTATGAAAATGCGCGTGTGGCAGGTATCCATGTGAATGCTGGCGGTACATTCTCACCAGGGCCCAGATACCAATCCCGATCAGCAAAAAGCCAATCACGGTATCGCTGTGCCTCGAAATAGCCTCGACCGGCAAAAAATCCCTGAAAAGGACAAATAGCAAACCAATAAGCAACATGCCAATGGTGTGCCCCAGTCCCCAGGAGAACCCAACGAGCCACGATTTTTTACGGCTGTCTATTGCAAGCGGTGTAACGGCTGCCAGATGATCCGGTCCGGTTGCCACATGGGCGATGCTTGCAATAAATCCTGTTAAAAAGGTTAGCATGAAACTCAGTTCGGATGGTTAAATCTGTATACAAATATATTTATATTTACCTAACCCAATAATAAACTGACTTGACATATAAATCTTTACATCTGGTTGTTAATGGATTGGTACAGGGAGTCGGATTTAGACCCTTCGTCTACCGGATTGCCACCTTAAACGGCTTGAAAGGCTGGGTGCAAAATACCAATGAAAATGTAAGGATTGAGGTTACCGGTACCCCTCAGCAGTTGGATCACTTTATGCACGCCCTTCGAAACGAGGCTCCTCCAGCCTCTTGGTTGGAAGATATTTCAGCCATGGAAATCGAGACCAGACTCTTTCCTGATTTTGTGATTCGGGATAGCTACGACCTGTCGGATGAGATCACGGAGATCAGTCCGGATATTGCGGTATGTGATGCATGTCTTGACGATATTTCCCGGCAGGGAAGCCGGCTGAATTATCCCTTTGTGAACTGTACCAACTGTGGTCCGCGGTTCACCATCATTCAGGACCTTCCCTACGACCGTCCCAAAACAACGATGAAACCCTTTGACTTGTGCCCTTCCTGCAAAGAAGAGTATGAGACGGTCAGTGACAGGCGGTTTCACGCGCAACCCATTGCCTGCAGAAATTGCGGACCTCATTACGAACTGTTTGTTCAAGGCACAAAAGTCAGTGACCAAATTTCCAATATTTTGCAGAGAGTCTCCCATTGTATGGAAGAAGGTGGACTCGTTCTGATCAAAGGGCTTGGTGGTATGCATCTGGCCTGCGACGCATTCAATGAACAGGCGGTGAAGAGACTTCGGGAGATCAAGCACCGCGAAGGGAAACCTTTTGCGGTCATGTTTCGCGATCTGGATAGCCTGAAACCTTTCGTTCAACTGGATGAAGAAGAGGAACAGTCACTGACCTCCTGGCGAAGACCTATTGTCCTGCTGGAAAAATCAGGCTACTCAAACTGTCAGGAATTGGCGATAAGCCTGAATGCTGGTTTGTCGCTGATTGGGGTGATGCTGCCCTACATGCCTTTCCATCATTTGCTGTTCGGAAAATTAAAGACTCCTGCCATCGTGCTGACCAGTGGAAATTTCTCCAGCGAACCCATCCTGATTGACAACGATACTACCCTGACCGCCTTTTCACCGTTAGTGGATGCCGTGGTACTCTATAACCGTGCCATTTACAACCGCACAGACGATTCTGTGGTCCGGATCATCGCCAACAGGGAACGCGTTTTCCGCCGCTCGCGAGGTTATGTGCCTGCACCCATCCGGACTGATTTCGATGCGGAAGGGATCGTGTCTTTCGGTGCCGAGCTGACCAACTGTTTCTGTGTAGGGAAAGGCAAAAAGGCATTTGTCAGTCAGCATATCGGGGATCTGAAAGGGTTGGAGACTGCTCTATTTTACGACCAGACCTTATTGCAATTCCTTCAACTTTTCCGGATCAAACCTAGCCTACTCGCTGTGGATATGCATCCGGAATACATTTCAACGAAGAAGGGGGCAACCTTCGGAGACCTTCCATTGATACAAGTGCAGCACCATCATGCCCACATTGCCTCCTGCATGGCGGAGCACAAACTGGATGAAAGGGTGATAGGCATCGCGTTGGATGGCACTGGCTTTGGCACCGATGGACACAGCTGGGGATCTGAATTTATGCTGTGTGATCTGAATGATTTTGAACGATTGGCCCATTTCGATTACGTGCCTCTTCCTGGCGGGGATCACGCCGCCGAAGAACCCTGGCGGATGGCGGTTTCCTACCTGTACAAGGTTTTTGGGGCGGATTTCATCCATCTGGAACTTCCTTTTTTGAGACAGCTGGATGGTGACAATCTTAAGCTTCTTCTTCAGATGATCGACAGGAAAATCAACTGTCCGCTGACCTCCGGTGCGGGCCGGTTGTTCGATTGTGTGGCCTCCTTGCTGGATCTGGTTCAGGTGGCGACTTTCCAGGCGGAAGGGCCAATGAGACTCGAGTCCATCGTGAACAAGAATTGTTCGGAGAGCTATCCGTTTGTATTTCAAGAGGGGATTATTTGTTTCGACGAAACGATCAGGGGGATTGTTGACGATGTACTGTCAGGAGTAGATCCTTCGATCATTTCGGCAAAATTCCACAACACCATTATTTTAACTATCTTCGGATTCGCGACAGACTGCCGGCTTAAAAATGGAATCAACAAGGTAGTCCTTTCAGGTGGAGTTTTTCAAAACAAATACCTGCTGGAAGGCGCGACAGATGTTCTGCTGAAAAATAATTTTCAAATTTATTCGCACACGGCAGTTCCCACGAACGATGGGGGTATTGCGCTTGGACAACTCGCTGTGGCATCAAAAAGGAGGGAATTGAAATGTGTTTAGCCATACCTGCAAAAGTGATAAGCGTAGAGGGTGCCAGTGCCCTGGTGACCATAGAGGATGTTGAATACAAGGCAAGTCTGCTGTTGCTGACGGATGTTCAGCCTGGAGATTACATCATGCTTCATGCCGGCTTTGCCATCGAAAAAGTGGATGCCGCCGAGGCGGAGGAGACGCTTCGGCTGTTGAATGAATTGAACCAGTTTACCCTCGATTAAAGAGATGAAGTACATCGACGAATACCGTAAAAAGGATTTGATCCTTTCGCTGGCCGAAAAATTGAGGAAGGTCTCCAAAAGGGAGATCGTGCTGATGGAGGTTTGCGGTGGTCACACGATGGCCATTCACCGTTTTGGACTTACCTCCCTGCTTCCTCCTACCATCCGGCTGATCTCCGGTCCGGGATGCCCGGTCTGTGTCTCCAGTCAGCAGTTCATCGATACGGCAATGGCCTACAGCAAGATTCCCGGAGTCATCATCACCACCTACGGAGACCTGATCCGGGTGCCCGGTTCTTCCACCTCGCTCGAAAAGGAAAGGGCCAACGGAAGTGATGTCCGGATCGTCTATTCGGTCCTCGAATCCCTCGAAATTGCCAGGGAGCATCCCGACAAGCGAGTCGTATTTCTTGGTATCGGGTTTGAAACCACCGCACCGCTTACTGCCGCTGCCATTCTTCAGGCCCAAAAGGAACAAATTCCTAATTTCTTTGTATTGAGTGCACACAAGATCATGCCTCCCGTGATGAAGGCATTGGTTGCAGAAGGGGTCAAAATCGACGGGTTCATCGCCCCGGGACACGTGAGTGCCATTACCGGAACGGCGATCTACAACGATTTGGTGACAGTTTGCGGGCTGGGTGTCGTCATTTCGGGGTTCGAACCCGTGGATATGATGCAGTCGGTGCTGATGCTCACGGAACAGATAGAGTCGGGCCAACCAGCCGTGGAGGTTCAATACCAGCGGGTAGTTCAGAAGGATGGCAATCTGATTGCCCAAAAAATTCTGGAGGAGGTCTTTGAATTCAGGGACGATACCTGGCGCGGACTCGGGATGATCCCCAAAAGCGGACTGGGCATTCGGGAGAGCCTTTCGGCTTTCGATGCGGAACGGCAATTTACTGTTGAGGTCCCGGCTTCGACAGAACCCAAAGGGTGCATCTGCGGCCAGATCCTCCGCGGACTGAAAACCCCCGTCGAATGTCCGCTGTTCGCGAAAAAATGTACTCCTTCCGATCCCGTCGGGGCCTGCATGGTCTCGGGTGAAGGAACTTGTGCCACCTACTTTAAATACCGCTCATGAGCCTGAAAGAAGATAAAATAATGCTTAGCCACGGAAGCGGTGGCCGGATGATGCACCAGCTCATCGAGGAGCTGTTTGTCAAAAATTTTAAGAATTCAATTTTGGAAGAGCAGACTGACGCAGCAATTCTGCAGGTCGGCTCCACCGAAATTGCCTTTACGACTGACTCTTTCGTGATCGATCCTCTCTTTTTTCCCGGTGGCAACATAGGAAAACTGGCCGTCTGCGGAACCGTCAACGACCTTGCCGTTTCGGGTGCGGAACCACTTTACCTGAGTGTTTCGTTCATTCTGGAAGAGGGCTTTCCGATGAAGGAGCTGGAATTGATTGTTGAATCTTTGGCTGCTGAAGCGAAAAATGCAGGGGTGCAAATTGTTACCGGCGACACCAAGGTGGTGAACAAGGGGAAATGCGACAAGCTTTTCATCAACACTGCCGGAATAGGCAGGATGAAACCTGAAAACAGGCACATTGCCAGGGCTCAAAATATAGTTCCCGGCGACCTGATCCTGATCAACGGCACCATCGGCGACCATGGTATTGCGGTGATGAATGCCCGGGAATCCTTTCAGTTCAAGGCCTCCATTGAATCCGACTGTGCCTGCCTGAACCGGCTCATCGCAGAGGTACTCGAAAAAGCATCCGTCAAATTTATGCGGGACCCGACCCGGGGCGGGGTAGCCACTGTGCTGAACGAATTGGCCGACAAGATTCACTTCGGAATTGAAATAGAAGAATCGGCTTTGCCTGTCAACAAGGGGGTGATGGCGATGTGTGAGGTACTCGGCTTCGATCCGCTGCATGTGGCCAACGAAGGGAAAGTGATCCTGGTGGTCGGGGTGGAGGAAGGAGAAATGATATTGGAGATATTGAAAAACAATCCTTTGGGAACGCAAAGTGCCATCATCGGCAGGGTGGTGGAGGATCATCCGGGGAAGGTGGTTTTGAAGAATGAAACCGGCGGTCGCCGGATCATCGACTCCCTTTCGGGGGATCAGTTGCCGCGAATATGCTAATAATTGAAATATGCACGAATTTTCTCTGGCAATAGAAGTCATTAACCTTGCCGGCAGGGAGGTTGAAAAACGGGGCACCCGAAAGATCCATGAGATCACCATCGAAGTGGGCGATCTGAGCGGCGTGGAGGCTGATGCCTTCGAGTCTGCGCTCGGATTACTGGTCAGGGATTCCATTCTGGACCAGGCACACGTGAAGATTCTCAGGACTCCGGGTACTGGAAATTGCCTGTCTTGTCAAAGTGATTTTGAGATGAGCCACCGGATGGCCACCTGTCCCGTGTGCAGCTGTTTCCCCTCAGAGATCCGTGGAGGAACGGAGTTTAGGGTGGTTTCACTGGTCGTTGATTAACAATTAAAAACAAAATAGTATGTGCGAAACTTGCGGTTGCGGCGATGCGGGACAATTCAAAGTCCACGATCTGAACCATAAACATCCTCACAACGACCAAGAGGCAGATCATGGCCATCCCCATGATCATGCTCATGGCCATTCTCACGATCATACGCATCCCCATGACCATTCCCATGGTCATTCCCATCCGCACGACCATGATCATGGAACCGTCATCAACCTGAATGTGGACATCCTCTCAGAAAACAACAAGCTCGCCCAGCTGAACCGACGGTATTTTGCCGGGAGAAAGGTTTTGTGCCTGAATTTGGTGAGCTCGCCGGGTTCCGGGAAGACGACGATCCTGGAGAAGACGATCAAGGCGCTAATTCCGACCAGAAAGTTAGCCGTTATCGAGGGCGATCAGCAAACCTTCCTGGATGCCGACCGGATCGAAAAATCCGGGGCACCGGCCATACAAATCAATACCGGTTCGGGCTGTCACCTGGATGCCAGGATGGTGGAACTGGCCACCGAAAAGCTGGAGATCGAATTCGGTTCCATCCTCTTCATTGAAAATGTGGGCAACCTGGTCTGTCCCGCACTGTTCGATCTGGGCGAATCAAAAAGGGTGGTGGTAATCAGCACCACCGAAGGAGAAGACAAACCCCTTAAATATCCCTACATGTTTCAGTCTTCCCACCTCTGTCTGATCAACAAGTCCGATCTGCTGCCCTATGTAGATTTTGATGTGGAGAAGGCCATCGGCTATGCCAGGTCGCTCAATCCACAACTCGAATTCATCCTCGTTTCCGCCAAAACCGGCGAAGGGCTGGATCAGTGGTACGATTGGCTGGCGAATCAGAAGTAAGAACTGCTGATTCGCGGAATCACTAAAATCACCACTGCCTCTCCCTCGTTTGAGCGAAGCGGTAACGAGGGGTTAATTGCCCATCGTCTGTGACGATAAAACATCTAACTTCGGTATAGGGTAACCTAAAAATTTGTGATTCAGAAAGCTGACAAAACAGTTTTACGAGATTAAATAGCAGTAATTCATTCACTCGTTGCAAACAAGCAAATGCGGCCCCCTAGTTACCGCTGCGCTCAAACGAGAGGGATCAAGGTTTAGCGGAACCGCCAAAATCACCCTTTCAACGAATCCACCAATTCCGTGATTACCCGCTTGGCTTCCGGTATGGCAGCCTTTACTTCGGGAGTCAACTCCATACCCATGTCCTGAAAGTCTTTGACCGTGATGGCCACGAGGTGAATCTTTGGCATATTCCCCAACAAGAAAGCAGCATCCAGCAGATCCTTCAATCCTACTTCGTGTGCGCTCAGCTGCTTGGGAAAATCCTTGGCATATTTTGGATAGAGCACCCGAACGTGTCCTGCCGGATGGTCATCCAGCGAAGCATCCACAATGATTACCTCTGCATACGACTGGATAAATCCCAGCAGATGAAATCCACCCGTTCCGCCGTCCATCAGATCGGCACCATCGAAGCCCTCCTCTTCCAGTTGAAGCACCACCTGAATTCCAATGCCTTCATCGTTCATCAGGATATTTCCGATCCCAAGGACCAGGATGTTGTTGGGGGTAGTAGTCAAAATAGTCAGTTTTTGGGTTGGATGGCTTTAATATTGTGACGGAAAGATATAAAAAAAGAGGAACGACTTTCGGTTTCAGATTAATTTCCCAAAATCAAAAATCGTTCATCCTTATCGTAATTAGGTCCCGAAATTATCCCGATGGATGATTAGTTTTTCGGACACTCCTCGGTTTTGGCATCGTGTCTTTCGATCACATCTTCCTCAATAAATTTCCAACCCCCTATCATCGAGGAGGTGACTCCCCTGCGTTCGATGTAGTCGTGGTAGAAAACCAGATAGACGTGTACAATCGCGAAGATAATGAAGCCCCACATCAGCATGTGGTGCAAAAATCTCACCGAAATGTCGCCTCCCATCATCGGTACAATCCAGGCAAAGAGCTTGGGAAAGGACGAGTGACTCATGGCCGAATACATTCCAAATCCAGTCAGACATTGCAACAGGAAGATCAGGAAGGTGAGAAAATAGATGAGGCTGGCCAGCGCGTTGTGGCCAATCGAATCGATTTTCTTGTGCGTCAGCTGGAGAATATCCACCTTGATCACATCCAGAATTTCTTTCCACTGACAGCGTTTGAGCGGGATGAAATTGGTCCAGCGTGCGAACTCATTTCCGGCAAATCCCCAGTAGGTTCTGAAAATGAAGTTGAAAAAGAAGAGAAAAGCAGCGACAAAGTGGACGAATCTCACGGTTCCGAACCAGTAGTTGAAATAGGCTTCGGTGCCATTCATGAAGGCCGGAGGATTGCCGATCACAAATCCTGTGATGCAAAGCGCAATGACGCAAAGCATGTTGACCCAGTGATAGACGCGAACAGGCAATTCCCACACATACACCTCACGCATGGGGATGGTTCTGCTTCTCATGGCTAGTAAGTTTTAAGATCGTGTAAAGTAGTTCCGTTCTCGTCGTAGACATGCACGGCACAGGCCAGGCACGGATCGAAGGAGTGGATGGTACGCAGCACTTCGAGTGGTACTTTCGGATCTGCCACCGGGGTTCCGATCAGCGACTCCTCAAAGGCAGAGCGTTTCCCGTTCAGGTCGCGGGGAGAAGCGTTCCAGGTTGTTGGAACTACCAGCTGGTAGTTGGCAATCTTCTTGTCCTCGATCACGATGAAGTGGGAGAGGGCGCCACGAGGTGCTTCCACCATGCCGATGCCCTTGGCACTCTGCGGCCAGGAGGCAGGTTCCCATTTTGCATTGTTCATGGTCCGTGAGTCTCCATTTTTGATGTTGGCAAGCAACTGGTCGAAGGATTCCAATGCCCAGTCGCAGACCAGCTTGGTTTCCAATCCTCTGGCTGCAGTGCGGCCCAGGGTGGAGAAGAGTGCGGCTACCGGAACACCGAGGGTCTTCAGCGTACTCTCGATGACCTCCTTGTAATCCGGACGTCCGGATGCGTATCCAACCAGCATCCTGGACAGCGGACCAACCTCCATCGGATAACCTTTCCACCTTGGGGTCTTCACCCAGCTGTATTTTTGCGAGAAATCCAGGTGTTCGTAGGGTGGCTTCGGACCCGTGTAATTGAGATGGGTTTCCCCTTCCCAGGGATGCAAACCGACCTTATCCCCTTTGGAATAGTTGTACCACGAATTGTTAATGTACTCCTGAATCTGGTTTGGATCTTCGGCCTTTACTTCGTGCACTTTGCTCAGGTCCCGGTTTAGGATGGCACCGCGGGGCATTTTGAAACTTTCAGGATTGTTGTATCCGTTCATCGGGAAGTCGCCGAAGGAGAGGTAGTTGGTCAATCCACCGCCAATGGCGCCCCAGTCGCTCTTGTAGAACGAAGCGATGGCCAGCAGATCGGGAATATATACCTGGTTGACAAAGGCTTTCGCGTCTTCGAACAGTTTTCCAACCATGGCCAGCCGTTCGGCATTGACCGCATTGGCCTCTTCGATGTTGATGGAGCAAGGGACACCTCCGACCAGGTAGTTCGGATGCGGGTTCTTGCCGCCAAAAATGGTGTGGACCTTTACGATCTCTTTTTGCCACTCCAGGGCTTCGAGATAGTGGGCCACGGCAATCAGGTTGACTTCGGGCGGCAGTTTGTAGGCCTTGTGACCCCAGTATCCATTGGCGAAGATCCCCAGCTGACCGCTTTCGACGAAATTTTTAAACCGTTTCTGAACATCGGTGAAATAGCCTACTGAACTCTTTGGCCAGGAGGAGATGCTCTGGGCTATCCGCGAAGCTTCGGCAGGATTGGCCTTCAGGGCAGAAACCACGTCCACCCAGTCGAGGGCGTGCAGTACGTAGAAATGGACCACATGGTCCTGGATGTAGAGGGCGTTGGCCATCAGGTTGCGGATCAGTTCGGCATTGGGCGGAACGGCGATACCGAGGGCATTCTCTACAGTTCTGACGGAGGTGAGGGAATGGGTTGAGGTGCAAACGCCGCACACGCGGCCGACGAAGGCCCACGCATCGCGCGGATCGCGGCCTTTCAGGATGGTTTCGATGCCGCGTACCATGGTTCCGGCACTAAAGGCATCCGTGATGACTCCATTGTTTACTTCAATTTCTACCCGCAAGTGACCTTCAATTCGGGTGATGGGATCTATAACGATTCTTTCAGCCATGACGTTTAAACTTTAGGTTTTTCAACTGCGGAAACTGCTTCCGGGGCATTGGAGAGCTCTTTTTTCTTGCGGACATTGGTGACAATCGCGTGGCCAGCTACGCCGACAGCGGTAGCAATGCCCAGACCCACCCCGATGTTGTCTGCCGTGGTTTCAATGCCAAATCCCTTGACAGAGGGAAGATGCTGGTAGAATGGACCATTGTCCCAGAACCCGGCTTCCGAACAACCGATGCACGGGTGACCGGATTGAATCGGATAACTAATCCCGTCGTTCCATTTGATGATTCCGCAGGAGTTGTAGGTGACTGGACCTTTGCATCCCATCTTGTAGAGGCAATATCCTTTCTTGGCGCCCTCGTCGTCGAATGATTCGACGAAAAGTCCGGCATCAAAATTGGCGCGGCGGTAACAGGTATCGTGAACCCGCCTGGAATAGAAGGCTTTTGGCCGGTTCAGTTCATCCAGTTGAGGAATGCGGCCGAAGGTTAACAAATGAACTACTACACCAGCCATTACATCGGCAATCGGTGGACAACCTTGTACATTGATAACGGGTTTCCCGCTGATGACTTTGTGAACAGGTTTGGCTCCAGTAGGATTGGGACTCGCGGCCTGAACACATCCGGAAGAGGCACAATTGCCCCAGGCTACTACCGCCTTGCAATTTTTTACGGCTTCTTCCAGAATCTGGAGGGCACTCCTGCCACCAATGCAGCAATAGGCCTCATTTTCTGTTGGGATAGACCCCTCCACCATGACGATGTACTCACCCGGATTTTTAGCCATCACGGTCTTGTAAGCCTCTTCAGCCTGAAAACCGGAGGCCGCCATCAGCGTCTCCTGGTAATCCAGGGAGATCTTATCCAAAACGATGTTGGCCACAATGGGATGCGATGCCCGGATGAAGGACTCGCTGCAACAGGTGCATTCCTGGAAATGAAACCAGATGACGGGTAGCCGGGGTTTTGTTTCCAGTGCTTTTACAATCTGGCCGACGCCACTGGATTCCAAACCCAGAAATGCCGCCATGGTCGTGCAAAATTTCAGAAAATCTCTGCGGGATGATCCATCCCTCCGGACTTCCTCATAGAATGAGAGGTGCTTGTTTTCCATAAAGAGGTAGGTGTTAAATAGTTCACTAGACGTAAATATATATAGATATTTGACTTTATTTGTCAATAGCTATATAAAATGATTTTATATATATTCTTTCTAAATAATTGATTATTAAAAGTATAACTAACTTTTCTGAAATTGCTACATTTTTCAAGTATTTCAATGATTCCCTGAGGAACAGCTACTTATTATTATTTAGTATAACAATTGAGTGTTGATTCTTCGTAAGCGCCAGCATGTTAGGAATTTTGCCCGCATCCTGAGGGTGAAACCTCTTGCTGGGCCTATTTTAAAGTCTTGTTCGTTGACCCGAATTGTGTTTTTATTATCGTCCGGTATCATTCTTCAATTTCCTTTGGTCTGATCAATACAAAATCAACTCAATTGCATACCTTTATGGAAATATGGTAAGTCGTCCTTTAGTTCGGTGTGGTCCTTGCCACTTTCTAAATAAATGACACAATCTTTCTGGTATGGAAACTAACAATACTTTGGTCCCGCTGGGTCAAACCGGCATTTCGCTGACACCCATTGGTCTGGGATGCTGGCAGTTCAGTAAACAGAAGAATCTGGCTGGGAAATTCTGGCCCACGCTCGAAGATGATCTTATCGACAAGGTAGTCTCGCTCTCCCTGGAAGGGGGGATCAACTGGTTTGATACGGCTGAAATTTATGGTAACGGGGCATCAGAAAAAGCACTTGCCAAGGCATTGCTGGCAGCCGGCAAAAAGCCTGGACAGGTCAGAATTGCCACCAAGTGGTGGCCCATGTTCCGTTTCGCCTCCAATATCCCTAAAACGATTGGGGAGCGCATCAAACTCCTTGCACCTTTCCCCATCGACCTCTATCAGGTTCATCAGCCCTGGGGATTTTCCAATGAAAAGGAGGAGGTGAGCGCCATGGCCGATCTGCTCGACAACAAGCTGATCAAGAGCATCGGAGTGAGTAATTTTTCCGCGAAGGCGATGAAGAATGCCTGGGAGACGCTCGATAAAAGAAGGATTCCGCTGGCTTCCAACCAGGTTTTGTACAACCTCCTCGACCGGAGGATTGAATCCAACGGGGTGATGGAGCTGGCAAAAAAGCAGGGCATGACCATCATTGCCTATTCTCCCCTCGCACAGGGCGTGGTGACAGGCAAGTTTCATGACCAGCCGGAGTTGCTCAAAAATATAGGCTTCAGAAAATACAGTTCCCAATTTAAACCTGCCGGACTCGAAAAAAGCCTTCCTGTGGTGAAACTGATAAAGGAACTGGCCGTGAAATACAATGTAACCCCGGCACAGGTGGCGCTCAACTGGGTGATCAATTTCCACGGGAATACGGTGGTAGCCATCCCGGGAGCAACGAAGGAGATTCACGTCAGGGAAAATACAGGTGCAATGACCTTCCGGCTTTCAGATCAGGATATGGATCGGCTGGACAGGGTTAGTTCCATATTCAAATAGCCTATCGGGGACAGGTCTGCGCCATTACATACAAATTTAGCGGGTGGGATTCAAATGGATTGGTTTAACCAGTTGATGAGATCTGCCAGCATCTCCCTGTTTATGCCATGACCCTCTGTATACTCTTTGTAAGTTGGCTGGATTCCCAGAGATTTTAAATAAGCGGCACAGCTTCTGGCATATTCGATGTTCAGCATTCTGTCCTCTTTACCGTGTGAAATGAAAACTCTCAGGTGCTGAAGTTCAACAGGGGAGGCTATCTCATGTTTCACCTCTTCCGGCAGCCTGCCGCTCATGGCAGCAATGCCTTTGAAAAGTTCTGGTGCAGTCAGTCCGGCACTGTAGGACATAATCGCACCCTGACTGAAGCCGCAGAGGTAAACTGCACTTTCGTCAATGTGGTGTCTTTCTTTTA
>CAINVV010000197.1 GCA_903854235.1 uncultured Bacteroidia bacterium
ATCTAAGGAAGATGAGCCCGTTACTCCTCCACCTGCAGCTCCAACTGAAGAAAAGAAAAATGAACCCTTGAAACAATAGTAAAGGGATACAATCTCATACAAATACCCCGGTGGCTTCCATCGGGGTATTTTTTATTTATGGCCTTTCACTTCATCATACGCGCGCATCCTCATACCCTCCCACGCTCCATCTTATCATCCAAAAAAATACCATCGAACTGTAACGAATTTCAACTTCCTGCGTCTTATTGTCAGATGAACAAAATGTATTACTTTAAATTCTTCGACATGAAAAATAAATGGCACAGTCTGATTGCGATATGGTTGGTGGTCTTTTCACTAACGGCAGCCTCCTGCATTGCCCATATCCACGGAAATGGGAAGGTGGTCAAACAAGAGCGTTCTGTATCGGGATTTGATGAGATAATTGTCAGCACGGGTATCGAAGTCGTCCTGACCCAGGATAATTTTGAAAAAGTGGTCGTAGAGGCCGATGAAAATATCCAGAAGATCATCAAGACGGAAGTGAATGGCAGCAAGTTGAAGATCTACCTTGACGAGGGAATCAACTATGCCAAGAAGATGAAGGTTTATGTGACACTCAAACAGCTTAAGGCCATTGAGACCAGCTCCGGCTCTGAAGTGAAGACAGAAAGCAAAATCACTTCGGAACGACTGAAAATTCATGCTTCGAGCGGGTCAGAGATTACCATGGAGCTGAGTTGCAATGAGGTTATTGCCGATACGAGTAGCGGCAGTGAGATGACGCTTTCTGGCACGGCAGTATCTTTGCGTGCAGACACTTCCAGTGGCTCCAATCTTCACGCCTCCAAACTGGAAGCCGAAAAGGGAGATGCCTCCGCTTCCAGTGGCTCTGATCTGGATCTCAATGTCACGAAAGAGGTCAAGGCACACGCCAGCAGCGGTTCCAGCATCAAGGTTCACGGGAATCCGGCCATCAGGGATACCAATAGTTCCAGTGGTGGAGAGGTTGATTTCAAATAGTACACATTTCCCCTATATATATCAGAATGGCTGGACCGGATATCGGCCCGGCCATTCTTTCTTTTTTGACAGGCTCAACAAATGGATTACCACCTCCACATTCTTGCAGGGACATGCAACATTTGTGATCGTCACACGTCATTGGGATATAGAAACTAAATAATAGGTGTCATGAATAAAAAACATTGGTTCAGTTTATCCGTTTTGTGGGTTCTGGTATGCGTTGTCAGCACAGCTTCCTGCTTGGCACAGGTCAATGGGAATGGGAAGATGGTCAAGGAGACCCGTTCACTCTCAGGTTTCAAGGCAATATCCGTGAAAACGGCCATTCATCTGCTTGTTAGCCAGGGTTCGGAAGAAAAAGTGGTGGTAGAAACAGATGAAAACATACTTCCTTATCTGGTTACAAAAGTAACAGACGGGAAACTGGATATTTTCGTTAAAGGAAGTATCAACAACAGCAAGGAGATGAAAGTTTACGTGACCGTCAAGCAGTTGAGTGAACTGGATGCCAGTTCTGCCGCCAAGGTCAAATCGGAAGGGAAATTGGAAGCCGAGGATCTCAGGATCTCTGCGACCAGTGGCTCATCCGTTGAAATAGGAGTAAGTTGCAAGATTCTCGAGATAAAATCCAGTAGCGGAAGTGCTTCTGTGATTACAGGTTCTGCCTCCTCTCTTAGGGCTGAAGGTTCCAGCGGAGCTGCCATCGTAACCTCTGACTTGAAGGCAGAAAAGGGAGAACTGGATGCCTCCAGTGGCGCGGCATTGGTTGTGCAGGTGACCAAAGAGGTTCGGGCACATGCAAGCAGCGGTGGACAGATATCCGTTTCCGGAAATCCTGCTTCAAGGGACACCGACAGTTCCAGCGGTGGAAGTGTCAGTTTTAAATAAATTTTGACAATCGGCACTGCACAAAAAAGCTGCGACCTTATCCGGATAGGATAAAGTCGCAGCTTTTATTTTGAATAAATAGTTAATCGCGTCTCATGATGCCGTAGCAGATGATCTTGACGATGGCATCCACACTCTTGCCCAAATCGTTGGAACGGTATGGACCGGCAGATAAAGGCATCTCCAATCCACGAATGGCCGTGGTGATTCCGATGGCCACAAGGGTGAAATCCTTGATGACAAACTTGTGCTGACGGGCACCATCCAGCAGAATGCGTTTCATCATTCGGATCTCCTCCTGGTCGTACTGCGATTTAATTTTATCGATGAACTCAACCGCGGCGGTATCATTCTCAATCGCATTGTAAAAATTGGCCAGCTGGCGGTAAGTGGTGATTTTTGTCATCACATAATCACGCAGTTTGTCTGCAGGATCCATGTCCTTCTGAAGCACCTTTGCAAGCTCTACCCTCAGGATATCTGCCTCTTTTTGAATCACTTCCTGAAACAAATCTTCCTTACTGCTAAAGTAGTAGTACAGGGAGCTTTTCCCTTTTCTAACTGCATTGGCGATGTCGTCCAGGGTGGTTTTCTTGTACCCGAATTTGCTGAAGATCTCCTGTGCGATGGTCAGAATATTCTCCCGAACCGCATCTTTTTTAGTGCCTAAGTTTTCGTTGCTCATAGGTTATTGTTCATCATTAGTGATCAAATATAATTATTTTGTCGAAGAAACAACAATTTTGAAGTCCAGTTGCTTCTTTTCCAGATTAGCCCGGAGGATCTCAATTTCCACCTCATCACCCAGCTGGTATCTCCTTCTGGAGCGCCTGCCTGTGATGCAGTAGTTCTTTTCATCAAACTGGTAAAAGTCATCCGTAAGTTCGTGCAGTGGAACCATTCCCTCGCATTTGTTCTCCTCCAGTTCGACATAGATTCCCCATTCGGTGACGCCCGAAATGACGCCTTTGTAGTGCTGGCCGATCTTGTCTGACATAAATTCGACCTGCTTGTATTTGATGGAGGCTCTTTCCGCATTAGCGGCACGATTCTCCATGTCGGAGGAGTGTTTGCACATCTCCTCGTACTTGTTTGCCGCCACCGAGGTTCCATCCTGCAGGTAACGGTCCAGCAGTCTGTGGACCATCATGTCGGGATATCTTCTGATCGGTGAGGTGAAATGGGTATAGTATTCAAATCCCAATCCATAGTGACCGATGTTCCGTGTGGAATATTCGGCCTTGGCCATGGTGCGGATGGCAAGCGTTTCGATGACATTCTGCTCCTTCTTGCCATTGACATTGGTGATCAGCTGATTCATGGAAGCAGATACCGTTGCAGGGGAGTTGGTCAGGATGCCATAGCCAAACCGCTTGATGAAATGGTTGAACTTCTCCAGCTTTTCAGGATCCGGTTTGTCGTGAATCCGGTAAACAAAGGTCTTCTCTTTCTTTCTGGCCCCCGGTTTGCCGATCAGTTCAGCCACTTTTTTGTTGGCCAGCAACATAAACTCTTCGATCAGCTTGTTGGAATCCTTAGACTCCTTGAAGAATACACTGACCGGTTTACCTGCCTCATCCACGATGATTTTAACTTCCACCCTGTCAAAGTCAATGGAGCCGCCTTCAAATCGTTTTGCCCTCATTTTTTTGGCGAGTGAATCAAGCATCAGAATCTCTGTTTTCATGTCCCCTTCACCGGTTTCAATGACTGTCTGTGCCTCTTCATAGCTAAATCTCCGGTCCGAGAAAATGACTGTACGACCAAACCACTCCTTCTGAATTTTGGCATTTTCATCCAATTGGAATACTGCAGAATAGCAAAGTTTTTCCTCGTGGGGGCGAAGTGAGCAGACCCCATTGGAGAGTCTCTCCGGCAACATCGGAACGACCCTGTCAACCAGGTATACGGAGGTGGCCCGGTTGTACGCTTCATCCTCAAGTACGGAGTTGAGCCGGACATAGTGGGTCACATCGGCAATGTGCACCCCAACTTCCCAGAAGCCATTCTCCAGTTTCTGGATAGAGAGGGCATCGTCAAAATCCTTGGCATCTGCGGGGTCAATGGTGAAAGTGGGAACCTTTCGGAAATCCCTGCGTTTTGCAATCTCTTCGTCCGAAATTTTCAAAGGGATTTTATTGGCCGCCTCATCCACCTTCTCCGGATATTTGTAGGGAAGGCCAAATTCAGCCAGAATGGCGTGCATTTCTGTATTGTTGGAACCAGCGTCGCCCAGTACATCGATGATTTCGGCTACGGGGTTTCGGGCATTTTCAGGCCAGTCCAGGATCCTGGCAATGGCTTTTTGACCGTGTTTGGCTCCTTTCAGGCTCTCTTTGGGGATAAAAAGATCGAATGGCATACGTTTGGAGGGAACCAGGAAGGCAGAGAACTTGGAGATTTCGACCGTGCCAACCAGGGTTTTTTGGGCCCTTTCGACCACTTCAACTACTTCACCTTCCGGATCGCTCTTCTTTCTGCGGGCAAACAGCCTGATTTTAACTTTGTCGCCATCGAGGGCGTGATTCATGTTGGTGGATTGAATCAGGACGGTTGCATTCAACTCTTCACAGAATACCTGACCAAAACCTTTGAAATTGAGATCCATGGTTCCGGCGAAGGTACTTCCGCTTTTGGCCTTCAACCTGTATCTTCCCTTGGATACCTCCTCGAGTGCCTCATTGTCGCGTAACTCCTGCAAGGCCACACTTACCATTAGCTGAGCAGTGGTATTTTTGGCCCCTATTTTGGAAGAAAGCTGTTTGTAATTGTAAACAAAAGTGGGCTCCTCATAGAAGAGGGCCATGATGGTAGTTTTTAAGCCGGCTTTGTTGAAACTAAGTGCCTTTTCAAGCTTTTTTACTTTTGACATTCACTATTTTTTAGAACCATTAAATATAATAAAAGTTTCGACTGTTTGTATCAATCCTTCGGAAAACTAAAATTCAGAAGGGGCAATGAAGCTCATTTTGAATCCACGGCAGGGCAGCAGATCACCCAAAGTTAGGATGACCAGAGGAAGGAAGGCGGCAGGTTTTCAAGTAGGGTATTAGGATCAGAATGATATTTTTTTCAAGAAACCGCAAGGATATCCTGAAAAACGGCGATCAGCAGTTTTCTTTTTCTATAGGGAATGGCTGACAGGCAAATCGGAGGGTAGGAGGCTTGCCCTTGTTTCAACCCGACCGTCAATCGCAGGTCCCATTTTAGTCCGAAGAGGTATTTCCTGACCTCGGCCTTTTTCAGACTGGCCACTGGAAATTCAATCGATTTATAACTTCTTTCGGTGCCGAACAATGGATAATACCTGAGGTTGATCGCACTGGCTTCAAGGGAAAGTCCAACATAACTGAAGTGCAACACACGGATGAATATCAACATCATTCCGAAGGTTCCTCCAAGCATCAGTCCAAGGAGAAAATGTTCCAGATAAAAAGCCGTGAGCAGGGCAATCGAAAGAAAAGTACCTGAAATGAACAGCATCTTGTTCAGGCAGGAGAGTTGTTTTCTGTTGGAGTAGTGCATCAAACGATTCAAATAAATTCAATCAAGGAGAACATTCGTAATTACTAACTTGTTGCTTCAAAGTTAGATCATTTGTCAAGTCAAAAGTAGGTATTAAACAAAAATGTGATGCAGCTTTTTTATTATATTGGCGTCAGAATGCTTCTGAAACATTTCATTGATTCAAGGCAAAATTGTTTATCCACTGTCAGCCGGAAAGAGAAACACCCTAATCGAACAAGGAATGATCAACGAATCTGATCTTTTGAAGCTCCTCAAATCGGGTGATCGTACTGCTTTCGCAGTAATGGTGGCTATGTACCAAAAAACGGTGCTTAACATTTGCTACCGCTTTTTGTTGAGCAGGGAGGATGCGGAAGATGTAACCCAGGAGGTATTTATAGAAGTTTTTCATGCCATTCACGTTTTCAGAGCCGATTCCAAACTCGGCACCTGGATATACAGGATTGCCGTGAGCAAATCTTTGGACGAGATTAAAAAACAATCCAGGAAAAAACGGATCTCCTCCATTGGGAAAACACTCGGGCTGGATTCCGTCGCTCAACTATTGACAGGTTCTGATAGACCGGATCGAAGGTTGGAAGATCAGGAGGGATTGGAATTGTTGATGAAGGCATTGAACAAGCTTCACGAAAATCAACGAATAGCCCTGACTTTAAGCAAGATTGACGGTTACTCCAACGCCGAAATTGCAGAAGTAATGCAGACTACCGTGATCGCAGTTGAATCTCTGATCTACAGGGCCAAACAAAACCTCAAATCAATATTAACACATTAAGCGCCAGAAAATAAAATGAATATCGTCAAAGCTATTGTATCATGAAAAAAGGAATTAACTTGCTGGAACAATTTGACCAATTGCCCATTCTTGAGCCATCTGCTGAATGGCAGGAGCAATTGTTGACCCGGACCAATCAAACTGGCTCGAAATCGAATGAACTTTTGAGTCTTAGGTTGGTGTATATTGCCATCGCGCTTCTGCTCGTTGTGAATATTCTTTCCCTTACCAGGAGTTGGCTGAATGACAAGGCGCAACAAGAAAGCATAAACGTAAGGACCCTTGCATCGGAATACCTTATCTCATCGAATTCCTCAACATATTAAAAAAATGGACATTTTTACGCGAAATAAGTTTCTGCTGCGCATCATCTTTGTCCTGATTTTTCTCAATCTGTTTTCAATAGGATATTTGTGGTGGCAAAAAAATGAGGGACCAGAGGATCGGCAACCTAGAAAGGGGAAAGACAATCCCAAACAGATATTGAGGGAGAAGTTGCATCTTACAAGGGAACAGGAAACGGCCATCGTTCAATTAAGGGCTGATTATGCAGGGAAGGAAGAGGCCATCAATCAAGTCATCAAATCAGAGCGGGATTCCATGAATCAGATGATGTTTCATACGGATGCCGATACAGCCAGCCTGAAAAGAATTGCCCGGCGGGTTGCCGAAAATGAGTTTCTCGTGGAGTTGTATCGGATTGAACAGGCTCAGCATTTGAAGGAGATCTGTACGCCAGATCGGAAGAGCGTCGTGTAGGGAAAGAGTGTCTTCGCCTG
>CAINVV010000198.1 GCA_903854235.1 uncultured Bacteroidia bacterium
GTCATCCTGGAAAGGGAAAAAGAGTTGAATTATGCCCAGCAGCTTGCAAAAATGGGGAGTTGGAAATTGGATATGGTTACGGGTATGGGTTTCTGGTCAAAAAACATGTTCGCACTGCTTGGTTATCCGGATGAAGAACGGGAAATTACATTCGAGGCGTTTCTGGATATGGTGCATCCCGAGGATAGGACATTGATTGATAGAAAGATGCATAAACTTATAAGCACCCATGCCGGCGTAAGTTTTGAATTTCGTCATTTTATGCAAAATGGGGAGGTGAAATGGTTTCAGAACACAATTGAGCCACATCTTATGGAAGGTCAGCTGATCTCCTTGACCGGTGTTAACATTGATATTACAGACAGCAAACTGCAGGAGATGGAGTTGATCAGAGCCAAGGAGCAGGCCGAAGCCAGCGACCGACTGAAGACCGCCTTCATGAACAATATTTCCCATGAAGTTAGGACTCCCCTAAATGCGATTCAGGGTTTTGCACCGATGATCATTGATCCGGCCATCGGATTGGAAGAGAAACAGGAGATGGTTGAGCTGCTCAACTTCAGCGTCAATCGTTTGGTGCAGACCATTACCGATTACATGGATATCTCCTTGATCACTTCTGGAACGGTGGATGTCAGAAAGAAGGAATTTTCCCTGGAACAGATTCTTCAGGAGTTGTCCCTTCATTTTCAGGGCCGGTGCCAGGAGAAGAGTCTGCTACTCACCTTCGAGGTTCCGGCCGAGATCTATTCGGCCAGAATGGCTTCAGACAAGGGAATCCTGATGAAAATTTTGTCCCATCTGCTCGACAATGCCATCAAATTTACCAACACCGGAGAGATCACTGTAGGAATATCCCCCAAAGAATCGGGCTATGAATTTTTTGTAGGAGATACGGGAAAGGGAATCAGTTCGGAGAATATTTTGTCCATTTTCAAACATTTTGTCCAGGAGGACGAGTCGAGTTCCAGGCCATTTGAAGGAAGCGGACTGGGATTATCGATCGTTAAGAATTTTGTCACCCTGCTCGGAGGAACCATTGAGGCGGAGTCAGTCAGGGGAAAGGGGAGTACCTTTTCTTTCACCTTACCTGTTTCATAATCAGCGAGGTCTAGATCAAATATTTATCTGGGGAAGTTGCGAAAACGGATTTTTTTAGAACTACACGGGTACTTGAAACAGAAATCCCCGAATCATTACGATCCGGGGATTTTATTTTGTTGTCAAATGAATTAACCCAAATAGGTCTTCAGCAGTTTGCTTCTGGAGGTGTGCCTCAACCTGCGGATGGCCTTCTCCTTGATCTGGCGAACGCGCTCACGGGTCAAACCGAAGTGTTCTCCGATCTCTTCGAGGGTCATTTCCGTACTGGCAATGCCGAAGAACATGCGGATGATGTCGGCTTCCCTTTCGGTAAGGGTTGCCAAAGAGCGTTCGATCTCCCTGGAAAGCGATTCGTCGATCAATACGCGGTCGGCGTTTGGAGAGTCGTTGTTGATCAATACATCGAGCAGACTGTTGTCTTCACCATCCACGAAAGGGGCATCCACGGATACGTGGCGACCTGAAACGCGAAGGGTGTCGGCCACTTTCTCGGCAGGAAGTTCCAGCTGGTCGGCCAACTCTTCGGGAGATGGCCTGCGTTCGTGCTCCTGTTCGAATTTGGAATAGGCCTTGTTGATCTTGTTCAACGAGCCAACCTGGTTCAGTGGAAGACGTACGATACGTGACTGCTCGGCCAATGCCTGCAAAATGGATTGGCGGATCCACCAAACTGCATAGGAGATAAATTTGAATCCCCTGGTTTCATCGAATTTTTCCGCAGCTTTGATCAAACCCAAATTACCCTCATTAATCAGGTCGGGAAGGCTTAATCCTTGATTTTGGTACTGTTTGGCAACAGAGACCACAAACCGGAGATTTGCTCTGGTCAGTTTCTCAAGGGCCGCCTGATCTCCTTTTTTGATCCGTTGAGCCAACTCAACTTCTTCTTCAACTGATATAAGTTCTTCTTTACCAATTTCTTGAAGATATTTGTCAAGCGAAGCGCTTTCGCGGTTTGTAATTGACTTGGTAATTTTTAGTTGTCTCATGCTCTGGGATTAAAAGTCTGCAAAGATACGAATAAAGTTGTTTTCAACAATATTAAATCTATTGCTACAATATACGAATTATTCGTTTAAATTAAAAACATAGTAGGCCCATTTTCCGTCCGGATAAACACCTTCTATCAGAATGGGTTTTTTGTCGCTGGTTTGTTCCACGATCCGTTTGATATCTTCAACATTTTCGACGGTCATTTTGTTGACATCGGTGATGATGAATCCTGGCCTCACACCTGCATTTTTCATTTTGCCTGAGGTAATTTTAAGTACCTGTACTCCCTGATCAATGTGCAGTCGTTCTCTGTCCTTGTTCGAGATCTCTCCGAATTCGGCACCCAACAGGGAGAACGATTCCTTGACGATGGAGGTGTTTCCTTTGGAGTTTTTCAGCGTGACATTGAATACTTTATCCGTACCACCTCTACTTATTGTGACAGCCACCTGGTCTCCTGGCCGGCGTTTGCCGATCTGTTCCTGCAGCTGTGCGACCGTGTTGACTTTGGTAGCATTGATGGCGATGATCACATCTCCCTTTTTGATTCCAACCAATCTTGCAGCGCCATCCTCCTGAATTTGTTCCACATAAATTCCTTCCATTCTGTTGAGGTGTTCCTCTTTTGCCAATTTGTCGTCGATGTCCCGAATGGTGACCCCAAGCAGCGCTCTTTGAACCTCTCCAAATTTCCGGAGATCCTCCACCACTTTGTGGACGATGGAAACCGGTATGGCAAAGGAATAACCCGAATAGGAACCAGTCATGGAGGCAATGGCCGTATTGATTCCGACGAGCTCCCCGTGTGTGTTGACAAGGGCTCCACCGCTATTGCCGGGATTAACCGCTGCATCGGTCTGAATAAAGGACTCAATCGGCATCTTCTTGCCATTCATGATGCCGATGCTTCTTGATTTGGCACTCACAATGCCTGCGGTGACGGTTGAAGTAAGGTTGAAGGGATTCCCCACGGCGAGCACCCATTCCCCCAGTTTCAGGGCTTCAGAATCCCCCCATGGCAAGACTGTCAGATTTTTGGCTTCGATCTTGACCAGGGCAATATCCGTATTGGGATCCCGGCCAATGACTTTGGCCGTAAACTTTCTGTTGTCATTGAGGATCACCTCAATTTCAGACGCACCATCCACCACATGGTTGTTGGTGACGATATAGCCGTCATCGCTGATGATCACTCCGGAACCCGCAGCCTGACTGTACTGTGGCTCCTGATTCATTCCGCCTCTGGGGCCAAAGAAAAATTCAAACAGTTGATTATTGCCGTCGTACAGATTATTTTTTGTCTTGGTGGTGATGTGAACGACCGCCGAGACACTCTTTTCTGCCGCCTGGGTCAGATCCGGAAGCTGTCCCTGCGGGAGGGCGGGGGCTGCATAACTTGAAAGCTGAACTGGTTTGGGTTCAGAAACGACAGCCCTGTTTTCGGTTGAATTAAAATGTGAATACAAAGAGAGAGCCATAACTGCTCCAAGAAATGCAAATGCGATGTAGGATGCACTTTTTTTAATTGTGTTCATAAATAATTACTTTTTAAAATTTAACAGGAAACCTATTTCAAATTTTGTACCATTTTGTGGGTAACTACCATCTATTAGACGGGAGAATGGCCAAAAAGTAATCACGATTAACAAACTTTAACTTGATAATTCGAATGGATCGCATCCTGATTGAGGTTTTAGGATATTTGATGCAAAATGGATGAATGTTTAGGCAAGGCTTCCAATAATTTACGGGCTTTTGCTTGCCCTTTTCTAACTGAGAATTGTTACAATTACACGAGATTTGCATTCTTTTCTCTTCCTGGTCCTAAAGTCCTCCTAGTCTCCCAGTCCCTTAGTCTCCCAGTCCCCCAGTCTCTCAGTCTTGAAGTCCAAGGTCCGCCATTTTGTCAGTGCATGTTCCCTGTTTCCTTGCCGGGGACGTTGAACCACTTGGCCAGGGGCTCCGAGGGAACGTAGTTGCGGAGATAGTCGATGGCCTCTTCGGCATTTGCAGCTATGTGGTACATGGAACGGTAATTTTCCTTGGAGAAGGTTTCCCGGTAGGCCCTGTCGAACTGCAGGAGCAGCATGTCGTAATAACCATCGGTGTTGATGAATACGATGGCCTTGTTGTGGTAATTCAGTTGTTTGAGGGTGATCACCTCCAGAATCTCTTCGAGTGTCCCAAAACCGCCCGGAAGAGCAATGAAAACATCGGAACGTTTGCGCATCAGGTATTTCCTTTCGCGCATGTTGGGGGTAATGATCTGTTCGTGGTCGTTCGGATTGGAAAGCCTGTGTGCATGAATCAGTTCCGGGATGATTCCAACCGTTTTGGCGCCATTCTCCCTCGCTGCTTCCGCGCAGGTATGCATCAACCCGACGTTGGCACCGCCGTATATGAGATTCCATCCCGATGCACCGATCAGTTGGCCCAATTTCCGGGCTTCTTCAAAATAGATTTCGGGTATCGCGTTGCTGGAGGAAGAGAAGACGCAAACGTTCATTGATTTTGGATTTTCGATTTTGGATTTTTAAGTGATGCCACCCGGCAACATTTAAGCGTGCAATGTGAAAGAACTAAATTTCAACAGCAAGATATTTGCTAATAGCAATTAATTAAATTCGAATTTTCAATAACGGAAAATCCAAAATCGAAAATCGAAAATTCACAATTAGTTAGACATCAATATTGGCATAGGTTGCATTGTCCTCAATGAACTTTCTTCTTGGAGGAACTTCATCGCCCATCAGCATGCTGAAAACGTGATCCGATTCCGCGGCATTTTCAATTTCGACCTGCCGCAAAGTACGTCGTTCAGGGTTCATGGTGGTGTCCCACAACTGTTCTGCGTTCATCTCTCCCAAACCTTTGTACCGTTGCACGTGTACGCTCTTCTCGTTGCCGTTGGCCCAGTCTTCGATGATCCGGATCCGTTGAGCCTCCGTCCAGCAGTATTGCTCCTGTTTCCCCTTTTTAACGAGGTAGAGCGGTGGCGTTGCAATGTAGATGTGTCCGTTCATGATCAAATCGTGCATGTAGCGGAAGAAAAAGGTCATGATCAGGGTGGCGATATGGGATCCGTCTACGTCGGCATCGGTCATGATGATGATCTTGTTGTAACGAAGTTTGGCGATGTTGAGTGCCTTCGGATCCTCATCGGTTCCAATGGAAACGCCGAGGGCCGTATAGATGTTTCGAATCTCTTCGCTGTCGAAAACGCGGTGGGGCATTGCTTTTTCCACGTTCAGAATTTTTCCGCGCAGCGGAAGGATTGCCTGGAAGCTTCTGTCGCGACCCTGTTTGGCGGTACCACCAGCCGAATCTCCCTCGACGAGGAACAATTCGCAACGCTCGGGATCTTTTTCGGAACAGTCTGCCAGTTTGCCGGGCAGACCGCTGCCTGTCAGTACATTTTTACGCTGAACCAGTTCCCTGGCCTTGCGGGCGGCGTGACGTGCCGTGGCGGCAAGTATCACCTTGTTGACGATGATTTTCGCTTCGCGCGGATGCTCTTCGAGGTAGTTGGCAAGCATTTCGCTCACCGCCTGATCGACTGAGGCGCTGATCTCCGAGTTGCCCAGCTTGGTTTTGGTCTGGCCTTCGAACTGTGGCTCCTGCACTTTACAGGAGATGACGGCAGTCAGTCCTTCGCGGAAGTCGTCGCCGGCAATTTCAAATTTCAGTTTCTGGAACATCCCGCTGTTTTCGGCATAGCTTTTCAGGGTCCTGGTAAGACCCCTCCTGAAACCGGTAAGGTGGGTACCTCCTTCTATGGTGTTGATGTTGTTGACGTAGGAGTGGACATTCTCCGTGAAGGAGTTGTTGTAGCACATGGCAATCTCGACCGGAACATCATTTTTTTCCGTAGAGATGTGAATGGTCTCTTCGATGATCCGCTCACGGGTACCATCGAGATAATCGACAAATTCAGACAATCCTGCTTCGGAATAGAAGATCTCCTCCTTGAAGGAGCCATCGGCTTCCGTGAACCTTTTGTCTGTCAGGGAGAGTTTGATCTTTTTGTTGAGGAAAGCCAATTCCCGCAAGCGGGCGGAGAGTATGTCGAATTTGAATTCCGTGGTAGTGAAGATGGTATCGTCAGGAAGGAAAGTGATGGTTGTACCGGTATGATCGGTTTGACCGACAATCTTGACATCCCCTTGCGGAGCACCCTTGGAATACTCCTGTTCCCAGATGTTTCCGTCGCGGTGGATCTCGGCACGAAGGTAGATGGAAAGGGCATTCACGCAGGAAACACCGACACCGTGTAAACCACCGGAGACCTTGTAGCTCTCCTTGTTGAACTTTCCACCGGCATGAAGCACGGTGAGAACAACCTCAAGGGCCGACTTGTTTTCACCGACGTGCAGTTCGGTAGGAATACCACGGCCGTCGTCCACGACGGTAACGGATCCGTTTTCGTTGATGACCACGTTGATGTTGTTGCAATATCCAGCAAGGGCTTCGTCGATCGAGTTATCGATGACCTCGTAGACCAGGTGATGCAATCCCCGGATGTTGACATCGCCAATGTACATGGCAGGCCGTTTTCTGACGGCTTCCAATCCTTCCAAAACCTGAATGCTGTCTGCTCCGTATGCCGTCTCTGCGGCTGATTTTATCTTCAATGTTTCGCTCATGCTCAAAATAAATTTATTGACAAGTTCAATTTTGGATAGAAAAAATCCCTGGCATCTGGTACGGTGCCCGAGGCAAAATTCCATCGAAATTTGAATGATTTTTTCGTTCGATTCAAAGTAAGCAAAGGTAGCTAATTTTCACCAAACAGCCAAGAAATTTTTCAAAAAGAGAAGCTTCCGCCCACTTTAAAACGGAGTCCCTGTTCGGTATAGCCATACCAGGTTTCGTTCTTGTTGCTGAGTAAATTTTCAACCTTTCCAAAAAACGACAGCTGCTTGGAAAACTGATACTTAGCTCCCAGGTTGACTTCTGTCATTGCCTCTGTTTGCAGGTAAATTGGGGCAGGGAGGGATGCGGATGACGAAAGTGGCAGGTAGAATTTCAACATCACATTTCGGGGGCCTGTAAGGAAAAGTTCGGCCGTTGCACGGATCTTGTCGGTCACGGCAAATTCCGTTACACCCCGGAGCGTAAAATCGGGCAGATAGGGAGCCTTTTCGAGGGTGGTGAGCTGGTAACTGTAGAAATGGCCTGAGAGTAAAAGAAATAATTTGGAGGTGGTATAGGTTAAGTCCCCCGAAAAATCCACCGTATTCAGGTTGTCGTAGATGACCTCAAACGCGTTGTTGTAGTTGAGTGCTGTGCTCGATGAGGAAGCATAGTTATTCTCTACCCGGGTCAAATAAAAATATTGGTCTTCGATTTTGCTGTATTTCAGACCGAAATCGAAAGAGAGCGGAATGGCAATTTTGCCCTTTATTCCGCCCGAGAAGACATTCAGGTGGTTGGAGGGTTTCACCGTCAGGGTGGGATTGACCCAACGGTTCTCCTCCACCATCCTGGTGTAGTCGTTGTTTTGAAGGTATCCGTCCAGGCCTGCATAGAGGGTCAGCTTGTGGTCGAGTAGGTGAATGGATAATTTGGCAGTGGGGTAGGGTTTAAAACTGTTGTCATTCATCTTGTCGAATACGGTATAGAGGTTTAGTCCTCCTTCCAGGGTGAAATGATCGCTTTGGTAGCCGATGGAGGGCCTGAGTACGATCCAGGTGCTTGTATATGGATTTAAAACGGCCAGATCCGGTTGGTCGGTAACCTGATCCGTTTCAAGATGCTCAATTCCTGCTTTCAACTTCCCTTTGAAGGTGCCGAAATCGTAGTCGAAATCGCCCCTCAGCCGGATGGCTTTTTCAACCTGACCCGTGGAGGTGTTGAAATACCCCAGATTAATTCCGGTATTGACAGTCATCGCCGCTACCGAGGAGGCATTGCTCTTCAGGGATAGATCGAAGTAACCCGATTGGTTCAGCTGGTCGGTGTTGAAATATTTTGCGAAATTATTTCCCGAAAGGGTTGCAGGAACAGCGATTGGATAGCCATAAAATCTGTTCATGTCCCTTTGGTAGGATAGCTCGGAGGAAATGGTTACACCTTCGTAGACGTAGCTGCCAAAGAAGATCGCTCTGTTGTAGCTAAAGGGCGCATCCGTGCTTCCGCCTCCCTTGAGGTTGATTCTCCCCTGCGAGGAGAGATGATTCAGCTGCATCCCCAGTGATCCGCTTTGTGAATTGGGATTACTTAGGTAAAAATCGAGGAAGGGGGTCAGGTAACTGCCGAAACCTCCGCTGATTTTTCCGTACCCGGGAATGTTGATCTCCCGTTGAAACTGGTCGAAGGCCTTCACTTGCGAGGAGTTAAATCCGGTGGTAACCGGATGACTGATAATGCCGTAATTCAGGTCCGGACGAAACCTGGTTGTATCACCGATTTCAGGCAGCAGGTTGATTTTTTGTGCATTGGAAACGGATGGCTTGTAGGCTTTGACCACCTCTACCTCCTGGTTCAGTTTGGTAGAATCCTGTTGCGCATCAACGCGGTTCAGGAATCCCGGCAGGAGAAACAGCAGAAAGAGGAGTGAAATATGGGCTCGTCTAGACATATGCGAAGGGTAAAACGGTTATTTTTTTTGTTCCAGGGTTTTCAGGTAAGCGGAGGCTTCCTCCACGATTCCATCGTCCTTGGTGTCGTAATTTTCAATGACGCTTTTCAGGGTATTGGTAGCCTGAAAGAGGTCGTTCATTCGCTCGTAAATGTGTGCAAGCAAAACGAAACTCTTTCCGAGCCAGTATTTTTGCGGACTGTTTTTTGCGATGAAATCCATCACCTCATTTTCGGCATCTTTCAGTCTGTTGTTGTCTGCATAGTATTTGCAGATGTTGTACTTGGCCTCTGCTCCCTCCCGGGATTTAGGATCAGCCGAAAGTTTTCGCCACAAGGGGAGCGCCTTCGTTTGATCCTTGAGTGCCTCGTAGGCTTTTGCAGATTTGTAGGATATCTCGCGGTCGAGTTCGGGTGACAATTTTCCGCTGCTCCGCATCTTCCATCCTATTTTTACCACCTCATCAAAGTTGCCCAATTCATACTGACAGCGCAGAATGCCCGTCGTTCCGGCCTGGACATTGGCTGGATTTTCTGCCATTGCCGCCATTCTTTGAAAATAGGCCAGTGCCTTAGAGAACAATTTGGCGTCGAAGGAGAGTCCGGCAGCTTTGTTGAGTGCGCTCTCGGTGAAGAGGTTATCCGTTTCCGCCAACACGGCATCGTAATCCTGCAAGGCTTCACTGCTTTTTCCTGCATTGAAGGAGCATTCAGCCCTGTAAAAAAGTGCGTTGACCCTGAAATTTCCCTTTGGAAAGTCTGTTAGGTATTTGTTGAGTTGTTCGACAGCATTGGCTGACTGCACCATGTATAGTTTTTCAGCGGCTGAATAGGTGAGCGAATCTTGCTCATTCTGGGAAGGGGTGGCTCCCTTTCCCAGCTTCCTGGTGTAGGAGATGTAATCATCCACCTGGTTGTTTTCCAGGTAGTTGTTTTTTACGCCGGTAAGGGCACCCTTGGCTTCCGGTGTTTCAGGATACTTGTCAATCACCTCCTTGTAGTAGGCGAGGGAGACATCGTACTGGTTTTGGTTGTAGGCAATCAGTCCTAGTTGGACGAGTGCTTTAGGAACCAATTGGCTTCCCGGATATTTGGCTGTCAGATTTTTGTAACTGGCTTTGGCATTTTCGAAGTCCGACAATTTCTCGTAAGCCTTTCCAGTTTCAAGGAGTGCATCGTCGCAATAGGGAGAATCCGGAAAACGGGTGATCAAATCCTGCAACTCGGTCAGTTTGGTCTGCTGATCCTGCAGGAGTCCGTGGGTGAAGGCCATTTGGAAAAGGGCATAATCGGCATCTGCAGAATTCAGGTCAAAGGCATTTTGGTAATATTTCAGTGCCTCTTCAAAATTACGGTTGGCATACTGGCAGTCGCCAAGCCGGTTGTTTGCATCCCCGGCCAGTTTATCGCCCTGCGGATTGACGAGCTCCAGGTATTTGGTGAAGCATTCGGTTGCCTGCTGGAGCTCCTGTTTGTTGAAAAAATGGTAGCCGATGTTGTAAAAAGAGAGGGCGTACTCCTTCAGTTTTGAGCTTCCCGGCAGGGATTGAAACTTCTTGTATTCGGCAAAGGCCTCCTCCGTCTTTCCCAGCCTGAAGAGTGTCTCTGCCCGCCAGTATTGTGCCTGTGCCTTGAAAGTGGAATTGTAGGTGCCATCTGCAAGGGATTTGTCAAACAGTTTGAGCGCACCCGCAAAATTGAGATCCCGGAAAAGCTCCATTCCGCGGAAGAGGGATACCCGCTGGTAGGCTTTCCGGACGGATGGACTCTTTGCCTTGATGCGGTCCATCGAAGCCAGGGCATCCTTGTAATTGTGCGTGGTCATGAAGACATTGACCAAATAGTTGTATGCCAGGTCATTCTCCTTGGCATCGGGATATTCGGCGATGTATTTGTCGAGGGCCTTGATCGATTCGTTGAAGGGAGAGTAATCCAGTTCGTAGGTAGCCTTGGCGTATTGGAACAAGGCATCCTTTCTGATTTTTGGATCAAATTTCATCTCAGAGGCGTGTTGAAAAGCAAGCAATCCCTTCTGCTTTTCCCCTTTTTTCATGTAGAGACCTCCCAACTGGTAATAGGTCCCTTGTGAAATGGCATCTTTCAGTTGAACGGATTTTTCATACCACGTGATGGCCACCTCTGGATGACCGCTTTTCTCTTCGCAAAACCCTGCCACGTAGCAATCGGCCCTGCTGACCTCTTTGTTTTTAAAATAGCTATCAATCAAGGCCGTAGCCTGATCGTAATCTTCCAATTGGTAGCAGGAGGTGGCCAGAATCCTGGCAAGTTCGAATTTGCGTTCCTCCGGGGCCTTCACCAGCAGGGGGTTTCCCAGTGTAAGCACCTCCCTGTACTGTTTTTTTGCAAAGGCAATTTGAACCAGGTAATAGGGAATGATTTTGAAATAGGCGGGTTTGTTTTCAAGTTTTTTAAATTCTGTCTGGGCGTCGTCGTAATGACCTTCCAGGTAACTGAGGTGACCCCAATAATACTTGGATCCATCGCCAAAAGTGCCAGCGCTGTTCCTAAGTTGGTTGAAATTTTCTTTGGCTTTGGCCTTTTCGCCCGTTTCAAGCAGGGAGATGCCTGAGTAATAGAGAAATTTTTCGTGTTCGGCATCGCTCAGACTTGAAACCTCCAATTTTTGGTAGAGTTGCAATGCCTCCTTGTATTTTTTCTGATCGAAGGAGAGGTTGGCAAGCCTGAAAAGTGCTGCATTCATCATAGGCGATTCGGGCTGATCGGAAATGAATTTTTTTAGTTCCGCCTCGCCATTTGGATTTCCCAGTCCCAGACGGGAGGCAGCCAGGTAATAGGCCGAGGCTTCTTTCAACAATCCCGAATCCAGTGATTGCAGCTCCTCGAATTTGTGGATGGCCGAACCGTAATTGCCCTCTTCAAACAAGGCTACTCCTTCCGAGTAAAGTTGTGCGGGTGTTCGGGTGCGATTTCCTCCATCTTGCGCACGTAGGTTGTGGACAGTTGCGGAGAAAAAAAGTAGGAGGATCAACGATAGTTTTATTTTGGATCTCATGGGTGCTGTTTCAGTCTCAAAATAATTATTCGACGGGTTTAATCTGCACCGGCAGATCGAATTTAAGATTTCGACAGATCATCAAAAAACCTTAGATTTGTATCTACGGGCTTTTACAAAATTAGGATTTTATCTATACTTCACCCATGACAGAAGAAATTATCAAATTGAAAAACGCAGACATCTATCAACAAGATACTTTGGTGTTGAAAGAGGTTGACCTTACGGTGCTGAAGGGCGAATTCCTTTACATCACCGGAAAGGTAGGAAGCGGGAAAACCAGTTTATTAAAGACTTTTTATCATGAAATTCCTTTAGCCAGCGGTGAGGGAACCGTCCTGGGCTACGATCTTAACCACATCAAGATGAAGGAAATTCCTTTTCTCCGGCGCAGACTAGGAATTATTTTTCAGGATTTTCAGCTTTTGAGTGACAGAACCGTTCAAAAGAATTTTGAATTCGTGCTGCGTGCGACAGGATGGCGACAGGAAAGGGCCATCCAGGAACGAATCGACGAGGTACTTAGTCTGGTAGAGATGCCGGATGCCGGAGCGAAATTGCCACACCGCTTGTCGGGAGGGGAACAACAACGGATTGGCATTGCCAGGGCGATGCTGAACAATCCCCAAATTATTCTGGCAGATGAACCTACCGGGAATCTGGACCCCGAAACCTCCCAGAAACTGCTGGCCTTGATGCACGAAATCAACAAGGAAGGAGTTACCGTGGTGATGGCCACCCACGATTACGAGATGATAAGGCTTTTTCCTGCCCGTCGGATGAATTGTGCCAACAACACCTTGAAAGAGCTGTTTTTGCCGGCCGAACCACTGGATTTTGATAGTTTGCTGGAAGAGTAAAAAGTGAAAGGTGAAAAGTGAAAAGGGCTGGGAAAGAATGGCCTCCAAGGGGCCTGAGGTTTTTTTTATCCAGGTTGGACAGCCATCCCCATAATTTTACATCAATCGAAAAAATTCTGAATGTTCAAGTTAATTCCTAACTTTTCGCTTAGACACAACAACAGTTTTGGACTGGATGTTTGTGCCAGTTACTGGCTTTCCATGGATCGTCAGGAAGATTGGTTCGATGCGATGGCCAAATATCCGCACCTTTTGGAGGAGAAGAAACTCATCGTAGGGGGTGGAACCAACCTGTTGTTTTTATCCGATTTTGACGGATTGGTTCTCTCTCCCGATTTTTCAGGGATTGAGGTTACTTACCAGGATGATGAAATGGTTGAGTTGACCGTTGGCGCTGGAATCGATTTCGACGAGCTGGTTGCTCATTGTGTGTCAATGGAATGGTATGGGATCGAGAATCTCTCCCTGATACCCGGAAAGGTGGGAGCAGTGCCGGTTCAAAATATTGGAGCCTACGGGGTGGAGGTGGCCGATGTGATTGTTCGCGTCAATGGCATTCACCTCGAATCCTTCCAATTTGCCAGTTATGAGCAAAATCAATGTCATTTCAGTTACCGGTCAAGTCTGTTTAAAGAGAAATTCCTCAACGAATTTTTAGTTACCTCCGTTGTTTTCAGGCTTCAAAAAGTGGGAACTGTTGTGACTGGCTATGGCGACCTAAACCAGATTCTTCAGGAATTGGGAGCACCCTCGCTTGCAAATTTGAGAAGAGCAGTTATCCAAATCAGGCAATCCAAATTGCCGGATCCGGCAGTGCTTGGAAATGCCGGAAGTTTCTTTAAAAACCCTGTAGTGCCGGAGGAGGTAGCCACCGCGCTGGAGGAGTTCCTGCCAGGATTGCCGGTTTACCAGTTGTCGGAGGGCTTTGTCAAAGTTGGCGCCGGATTTTTAATCGACAATGCCGGATGGAAAGGATTCCAGATGGGTTGTGCCGCGGTGCACGAAAAACAGGCACTTGTCATCGTCAACAAGGGCGGTGCCACAGGTAAAGAGATTCTTGATCTGGCTGAGGCAATACAAAAGGATGTGTTGGCAAAATATGGGGTATTGCTGGAACGGGAAGTGCAGATCGTGCCGTAAATGGTAAATCGCAAATGGCTGTTTGCTGAATCTTATTTTTATGTTCGATTTTATTTCAGGGTGTATAGAAATCCAAACCTGAATCCCGACTCCCATAGGTGTTGATGAGAACTGCCTGGTGTACTGAAATAGACAATGGAATGCATTTTTTGATAAGGATTGACAAAGACCGACATTCTCCCCCGGAAACTATATTTGAAACCCAACCCAAAATTGGCCCCAATCCCTGTTTGACTATCGATGGGCATTGATGTGCTGGCATCCGATGCCAGGAAGAAACTTCCAGAAAGAAAAAAGTACCTGAGGAAATTCAGCCGCAGTCCTATGGGCAGACTGATGAGCGAAAAACTTCCGTATCGATCGGTCAAGCTCATACCCGGCATAAATTCCGGTCGGATTTTAATCTTCTGGCTGGAATATTCCAAACCACTTTCGAGGTCCAGAATTTTGGTAATTGGATGGAGGTAACTGATTCCAACAGTCAGGAATCCATCTCCATAATAACTGGCTCCCCCCATCATTTTGACAAAAGAGACCACATCGTTGCTGCCGAGGGTGGAGATGGTCACGCCAACCTGGTCCCGCCCTGCCGGATTGCTTCTCTGGGCGCAGGAAACGGAAGGGAAGATCAGTACACAGATCAGTAGGATAATCAGATGTTTCATTTTGAGTTCTTGAGTATTCGGAAGAGCTTAGGGTTCGATTTGGATGCCGTATTTTGCAAGAAGTCCTTCAACTCCCGCAAGCGAAAACCTGGCTTTCTTCATCCTGTTTTTTTCGGGATCGATCGTATATTGAACCGCCGTCCTAAAATCAGTCTTTTCCAGGTTGGTATTGTCGAAGAGGGCACCGGTAAGATCACAACCATCGAAGGAGGAGCCACTCAGGTCGGTCTCAGAAAAATCAACCTCCTGAATGGAACATTCCCTGAATTTGGTCCGTTTCAGGCTTAATTTGTAGAACGAGGAGAGATTTAAAACACAATGGTCGAAATCTATGGAAAAAAGAAAGGTGTTGCAGTTTTCGAAGTGAAGCCCGAGCAGTTTGCTGGTTTTGAACCTGATTTCCTGAAATGCTGCATTCGAGATTTTGGCCAGACTTAAATTGCATCCCTCGAAACTGCATTCCATAAAAACGATACCGGTCAGGTCACAGCCGGAAAAATCACAATCCTTGAAAATGCAGTTTTCATATTCTCCCTTCTCTGGCGGATTCTGGATGAAGCTGGTTCTCGAAAAAGTCTTTGACTCAAAGTAGGATTGATTCATTGTTTTTCTAAAGATTCTTACTGATCTGAATTAAGGCA
>CAINVV010000199.1 GCA_903854235.1 uncultured Bacteroidia bacterium
TAACAACATCCAGGGAATAAAACTCTTTCTGTGGTGAAAATATTTTGTTCCCAGGAGGGCACCGATGGGAATGGAAAGCAGAATGGGAGTCAGCAGAACGATTCCTGCCATTCCGTACTTCCTGCGAATATTTGCAATCATCTTGTTTCTCCTTGTAAACTTATTGGCTGTCAATTTTCGGTATCGCCTGAGGTCGAGCCATTGTTCAAACCTGACTTTGAAAATGCGCGGAGTAATAAAATAGATGAAAGGCCAAATCAGTTTCAGCTCTTTCAGCAGAAACGAGAAAAAAGAATAAAAGAACAGGAATCCCAGCAGACCACCCAATTGAATCATCACAAAAGTTTCAACCTGATTCAGCCTGAATAGATAGGCGTAGGGAGTGGCCCAAAAAAATTTGATGCTTGCAATGGCTATGACATTGATGTATTTCAGTATAAATTCCATGATCCCATTTTACTTTGAATGCCTCCTTTTCAGGAAATAATCAGCCATTTTGCCAGCCTTCCTGATTCCTCCGATTAAAGAATCTCTACTGTTCCGCGTCGGCTCACTTCTCTCAAAATTAGTGATAATACCAACAGATTATTTTAAAAAACCTGCTATTTTAGCCCTATATTTATAAAAATTATAATACGTATAAAATTGGTCGGAGAAAATAAATTTTTTGAGCAGGATCGCCGAATTCTGAAAGAGAATTCTTTATTTAAAAATCTGATTTTATCCCTCTGCCTTCTGTTTTACACACCCTTCATCTTCGGCCAGAACCTAAGGGAATTCAAGGAGATAAGTGTAAATGAAAGCAAGGAATACCTGCTCAACAATCAAAAGCCATTACCTTATCTGCAGTCGGGATTTCACCATTTTTCCCGGCTTCAGGATGAAACGTTTTCGGAAGTTCTGGACCATAATTGGGAGAAATTTCCGGTAACCCCAGGGACGCCAGTTCCCAAGTCCAGAAAATTTGATCCGGCTCCAATTTTTATTTTCGAAGAGAGTGCTTACCACAATCCACAGTTCTTGCCTTGTTTTACGGTCGCACAGAATGCAGAAGTTTCGGAACAGGTTTCAGCCAATCTTCCAAGAATTCGCAAGCCCGAATACACCAGTTCCAATCCGTTGAAACTGAGTTTCAAATTTTATGGAAACTCCGTTTCTGTTTCCTGTGACAGACTTTTGTCTCTTCCCGTTGCTCAGCCTGTCAGTAAAGAGACAATTGCAGAATACTGGAAGAAATTCATGGTTGGGAACAGCCACCATCTGGTCGACCAGCTGATGACCGTCCGCGACAGGCTGGGAATCAACGACTGGGGTTACTTTGCTCTGGTCAAAAGCTGCGCTTCGGCTTTGTCCCCAAACGATGAAACTGGTGCGGCACTGCTCACCTGGGGATTAATGCTCCGGTCGGGTTTCGATGTGAGAGTGGGGTACAATCAACTTGGGGTTTCTGTGCTCTACGCAACTGCTTCAAAGGTATTCGGTCTTCCCGCCGTCAAAATAAACGGATCTGATTATTACATCGACAAACCAATTGCTTTCTTCCCTATTTCTACCTATAATCCCGCTCATCAGGGTGCAACCGGAACCATTCACCTGAGAATTAACAGGTCACTGAATTTTCAGGGGGAAACCGTTAACAAGAAAATTCAGTTTGTATGGAGCAAAAAAACCTACGAATTCAACCTAAAATTCAATCCGGAGGTGATCAGGTTTTTAGAGGACTATCCCCAAACGGATCCTGATCTCTATTTCGATGCCCCATTCACAGCCTGGATGTTTGAATCGTTGATGAAACAACTAAAACCAATTCTGGCGGGGATGAGAAAGGAGGTAAGCGTTGCTTTTCTGCAGCAATTCGTTCAGAAGTCTTTCGACTATCATCCCTACAACGACAGGTATGGATTCGATCGGTTTATGTTTCCCGAAGAACTTCTTTGTAAGGAAGAAAGCAACGACAAGGGAAAATCATTGCTCTATGCATGGCTGATCACCCATTTGCTCAATCAAAAAGCAGCCTTGGTCGAATTCCCCGGATTTTATTCCGTCGCCATCTCCCTGGATCAGCCTTTGGATGGAGACAATTTTCAGGTAGAGGGAAAAAGCTATACTATTGCAGATCCAACTTTTGACAACGCACCATTGGGATTGGTGATGAAAGAATTTTATCCGCTCAAACCAATCATCAGATTGCTGGGAAATGAATCAGAGGCATTGAATGAACAGGATAAAATATGGAAACTGGCCCGTGGCTTTGGTGCTGAACGCAGCGGATCAGGAAAGGATTATCTGATGGATGAATATGGGAATTCCTATATCACAGGTTTTTTCAATGAGAAAAAATCCAACTCGCAAACAGATGTTCCGACTCCTTTCATAGCGAAGTTTGACGAAAACAATTCCCTGACCTGGATGGTTAAATTTCAATCAACAGGAAGTTCTTTCGGATTGGAACTGAACCAGCTCGATAGGAATGAATTCTATCTGGCCGGGACCTTTCGTGGAAAACTTGCCTGCGGAGGGATGAGCGTCCAATCCCCTCCCGGAGATCCGGACCTCTTTTTTGCCCAATTCAACAGACAGGGTGAAATTGAGTGGATCTCCAAATGCGGTCTGGACGAACTCGAAGAGGATGCAAAATCCTTCTA
>CAINVV010000200.1 GCA_903854235.1 uncultured Bacteroidia bacterium
CAGTGCTCAATTGAAACTGTTGTCTTTTTGCCATCTTTTTACCGTTTAAAAAATTAATTTTAACTCTTTAAACGGTCAACATATTTCAGGCTCTGACATTATAAAGCTATCTCAACAATCATCATCGGCGAATCGGAATTCGCCGCACCTTCAGTTCATTCAGATTGAAATCAATAGGGTATTTTCGATTAGTCCATTTTATTCAACCCCTGCCGGGGTTGCGAAGTCTCGCATCTTCATCGACCACGGGTTTCACCCGCGGTTATTGACATTCAAGCCCTTCGGGCTTGTCGCTGCAATTCTGAAATTTTGTGCTCAACCTGTCGGGCAGCCACGTAGGGCTGCCCCTGCATGCATTCTTGCCCAGACCTTATCAATCGGGAATATCAGACGTTGCATGCAACGTCTCTACCGGTACTTAGACCTATAGTCCTTTAGTCCCCCAGTCTTTTAGTCCTTTAGTCTTCCCCGTCAAAAGAAAAGGCACCGATCTCTCAGTGCCTTTTCTTGAATTTAGTTGGGAAATTATTCCGGTGCAATCACATTCCAGTCTGATCGATTCATCCGTTGGTAGGAACGATACCTCCATTGCGCATTGTCCTGTGCTGCCTTGAAGAGCTCATCGGCTTCCTTGGGGAAGGATTTCTTGAGGGCGGTATAGCGAACTTCCCCATTCAGGTAATCCTGAAACTTGCTCCAGTCGGGCTCTTTGGAGTCGAGTTGGAATGGGTTCTTGCCTTCGTCTTCCATCTGTGGATTGTAACGGTAGAGGTGCCAGTAGCCACATTCGACAGCCAGTTTTTCCTCTTCCTGTGTACGACCCATGGAACGTAAACCGTGTGCAATACAAGGTGAGTAGGCGATGATCAGGGATGGTCCCGGATAGGCTTCTGCCTCACGAATGGTTTTCAGGTATTGTGCCTGATTGGCACCCATGGCCACTTGTGCCACGTATACATAACCATAGCTCATGGCAATCACGCCAAGGTCTTTCTTGCGAATGCGTTTTCCGGCAGCTGCAAATTTGGCCACGGCTCCGATCGGAGTCGATTTTGAGGCTTGTCCGCCGGTGTTGGAATAGACTTCCGTATCCAGTACCAGGATGTTTACATTTTCTCCTGCAGCCAAAACGTGATCCAGACCACCGTAACCGATGTCATAAGCCCATCCGTCACCACCAAAGATCCAGACAGATTTTTTGATCATGTATTGTTTCAGGGAAACAAGCTCCATGGCATATTTCTCATTTTTGCCTGTCAGAGCGGCCAATACCTTCGCGGTAGCAGCTTCTGAACCCGCTGCGTCTTCCCTGTTTTCAAGCCATTCGTTGAAGGCTTCCGTTTCTGTCACACTCACACCTGCTCCCATGGCTGTTTTCATAATGTCAGCAATGCGGTCGCGGCTAAAGGCTACTCCTTCGGCCATTCCAAAACCATACTCGGCATTGTCTTCGAAGAGGGAGTTGGCCCATGCGGGTCCGTGACCGCTCTCCTTGTTGCTGGTATAGGAGGTTGCGGGGGCAGAACCACCATAGATAGAGGAACAACCAGTAGCATTGGCCACCATCATCCGCTCCCCAAAGAGTTGGGTAATCAGTTTGATATAAGGAGTTTCTCCACATCCGGCACAAGCGCCTGAGAATTCGAACAGTGGTTGTGCAAATTGTGAATTCTTGATATTCTTGTCCTTGTCGGCCAGTTTGTCCTTGTAAGTGACATGTTTGTCGATGGCATTCCAACGTGGAACCTGTCCAATCTGAGATTCGAGCGGTTTCATGATCAGTGCTTTCTCCTTGGAAGGACAGACATCGGCGCAGTTTCCGCAACCGGTACAGTCGTAAGGAGAGACCTGGATACGGAATTGAAGTCCGGCATACTGTTTGCCATTGGCTTTCACGCCGGTGGTACCTTCAGGCAATTTGGCCATCTCCTCCTCACTGATCAGGAAAGGACGGATTGCAGCGTGGGGACAAACATAGGAACACTGGTTGCACTGGATACAATTGTCTTCGACCCATTCCGGAACATCCACGGCGATACCGCGTTTCTCGAAGGCAGTCGTTCCGGCAGGGAAGGTTCCGTCTTCGATTCCCTTGAAAATAGATACTGGAAGATCATCCCCCTTCTGGGCATTGATCACATCCACAGCCCTGCGGATGAAATCCGGACGATCGGTATCCTCTACTTCAACTTCAGCA
>CAINVV010000201.1 GCA_903854235.1 uncultured Bacteroidia bacterium
CGCTGATTATAGGAATCTCCTATCTAAAGTCTCATATCTCATATCTCATATCTCATATCTCATATCTCATATCTTCTTCCCAAATCCCTTCAGAATGCACAAGTAGGCCTCTTCCAGTACCGGTTTCACAACGATGGCGTCTTCAGCAGGTTTTTCGGCCGACAGGAAGCGCACCTTGATCATCTCACCGTCACGCATGTGGTGGATGACCCTTTCTTTCATTGGGAAGGAGTCGAACTCTTTGGCAGGAATGCTGAATTGCCAGACAAATCCCTCAGCCAGCTTCACCATATCGTTCGGATGACCAGCGTAGCACAGTTCACCCCGGTTTACGACGGCTACCTGGTTACAGGAGCTCGAAATATCCTCGATGATGTGGGTAGAGAAGATCACGATCCTTTCGCGGCTCAATTCGACGAGAAGATTTCTAAAGCGGATTCTTTCGCGTGGGTCAAGTCCTGCCGTTGGTTCATCGACCACGAGGATGCGTGGCAAGTGGAGCAGAATCTGGGCAATTCCCATACGTTGTTTCATCCCTCCTGAGAAACCACCGATCTTTTCGTCCTTGCGGTCCCACAAGTGAACGGAACTCAGCACATACTCGATCCGTGTGTGCCTGGTTGGTCCATCCATCAATCCCTTCAAGATGGCCTGGTAGTCCAGGAATTCGTAGGCCGACATGTTTTCATAGGTTCCGAATTCCTGAGGCAGATATCCAATCAAACCTTGCAGCTCTTCGCGTTTCTCCTGTGTGTCGATGCCGTTGATCCAAACCTTGCCATAGCTCTGTTCATAAATACCGCAGATCACCCGCATCATGGTTGACTTTCCAGCCCCGTTGGGTCCAAGCAGACCGATCATACCGGTATTGATCTCCAGTGAAACACCTCGGAGAGCCTTGAATGGATCTCTTTTTCTTCCGATGATTGGCATTTGTTCCACGATCTTGAAGAAAACCCTGCGGATCTTGGCAAAACGACCAGTCAACCTTTCAATGTTCACATTTTCACGGTAGAGCCTGTCAGCGGTGGTATAGACAGCGAGTGCAAAGATCCAGATGGCTCCCAGAATCAGCACGGAGACCAGTTTTTCCCATCTGAAATAGAAGAATACCAAGAAGAGGATCGGAATACCCCAGTACAACAACTGATAACCGGATCTGGCAAGTTTGGCCAGTCCTGGCTTCTCTTCCTTCTCTGCCCTGAAATGCAGATATTCTGAGATTGGTTGCCACATACCGAGTACCATGAGGAAAATCAGGATGGCCATCACCAGTGCATACAAACTGCTTTGCAGGTAGTAGAAGGTGAAATAACCCATGAATGCCAGCAAGGGAATCTGCCAGATGAAGAGGTCAAAGTCCTTGATGCTTCGGTAGTATTTCTGGGTACCTGCTCTTTCCCTGATCCTTCGGTTTCCGTTCCATTCGCGGGCAAAGCGACTTCCCCAGTCATAAATTTTAACCAGATTCTCGATCTTGATGGTTATTTGTTTTTCCGGATCGATCACTGTTTCGGTTGCTTTTCGAAGACTGTTCATGATGAACCAGGTGGCACCCGGAACCACAATTACAACGGCAACCAGGTCGAGGATTTTCCACATCAGGTCATCGACTTTGTAATAGATGAGCGTGATGCCAACCACGGTTAATATTCCCTGACCAATCTTTATTTTCCAGTTCAGCCCTCTCATCCAGTTGAGGGATGTTTCGAGTCCGGAGTAGAAGGTTGGGATAAATACCAGTGTCAGCAGGGTACTTAAACTCAATCCGCCGATGACTGTGATGGCGAAAGGCGCGCCGATTGCCCCCACATATTCGTTGTCGCCCATGGCCAATGGCAACATGGCAGCAATGGTAGCAATGGCCGTGATCAAAATCGGGCGAAGGCGTGACATACCTGCCATTACCAGGGCCCTGTTTTTCCGGAATCCCCGCTTGCGGAGAATCTGGGTATAGTCGATCAGGATGATCCCATTGTTGACAACCACACCGATCAGGATCAGGAATCCGATGAGCGTGTTGGAGTTGAGTAGTGAATTGTGTGAAAATATCAACGCCAGGAAGGAGCCGATGGCCGCGAGCGGAATCGAGAACATCAGCACAAACGGCGTGGTGACCGATTCAAATACGGATGCCAGAATCATGAATATCAGGAAGAAGGCAGCCAATATCAAGAAGTAGAAATCCTTCAGGGTATCTTCTTCGTGGATGACCTGTATGGCAATCCCGGTAGGCATGTTGTAATTTTCCACGATCTTGTCCACCTCACTTCGATAGGAGGTCAGCAGGTCTTTTGAATCCTGGGATGCATCAATGAATTTGTAGCGGACTTCCACCTGTTTCTCCTGGTTTACCCGGGTGATGTTTGCATAACCGGAGGATAGCACTACATCACTGATGTTTTGAAGATCGTGATAGCCTCCCTTAGTGTCTGCAATGGGCAAGGTTCTGAGGTCAAAGGCAGATGGATTCTTTTTGGCTTCTTCCGCAGTCTGACCCTTTTTGGGCATCTGTTTGATGGTGATGTCGTATTGGTCATTTCCTTGCTTAAATGGAACACTGGTTGCTATTTCCTTGCTGAAGGAGTTCAGTTCACTCGAGATATTTGCCAGAGAGACATCGTAGGCATTCATCAGCATCGGGTGGAAGGCAAGATGCACTTCGGGTCTGTTGTTGGAGTAGCTGACGCGAACACCATTCATGGATTCGAGGCCTTCCAGGAAATATTGTAAATCCGAGGCGACGTTCTTCATCACCTCAAAATCCTGTCCTTTGATGACGATCCGTTCCCAGTTGGAACCTACCCCCATCATGGACATAAAGTTGCCGGTACCTGTACTTCCCACACCCATACTGTTGGTCGAACCTGAGGTAGAGGAGGCATCCGCGATGTCGATAGTACCTCCCGGTACATCGTTCATCTTGTTGGTGACCTCATCCCGGATCTGGGCCAGTGAACGCTTGGCAATTTTCTGGAAATCTTCCTTCAATTCGACCATGACGCTTGCACTCTCGACTTGAATGGTACAGGTTACATCCTTGATCTCCTTGATATCCTTGATGCGGTTTTCAATTTCACTGGTTACCTTATCGCTCGACTCGATGGTGGAGCCTGAAGGCAAAGTGACATTGATCCTGAAAGCATTTGTCTTCACCTCCTGCTGTGTACTCATACTGACTGCCAGACAGATGAAAATGGTCACGAAAAAGACGATGATGGCCCCGATGATGGTATGCGCCGGTTTTCTCAACGAATATTTCAGGATCATGAAATAGGTCTGGACCTGCTTGTTCCTGGTAGACATCTGCGTGAATTCCATGTTTCCACCGGCATTCTTCTTCAGAAAGGCGTAGGCAAGCATAGGAACGAGCAACATGGCAACAGACAATGAAACCAGCAAGGTTGAGACGATGGAGATACCAATGTTCTTTCCAAGTAGTTTAATGAGGTAATTGTCCGAGAAAAGGAAGGGCAGGAAAATGGTGGTGGTGGTCAGGGTTGCCGCAATGACGGAGCGCCAGACTTCGGTGGTTCCCTGGATGACTGCATCCTTCGGAGAGAGACCTGTGGCCCTCAGCCGGTAGATATTTTCGAGAACCACCACACTGTTATCCAGCAATATTCCCACCGCCAAGGCCATTCCCACAAGTGTTAAACTGTTGATGGTGACATCGGCATAATAGAAAAAGTTGAAGGCTGTCAATACCGAGATCGGTATGGCCAAGGCGATGATGGAGACCATTGGCGGGGAGGTGAAGCCGTGACATACCAAGAACTAGTCAGGAAGCATTTAGGCTGGTCATGCACACCTCCTTATATGTCCATTGATGTATTAAACCTATGCCGTCGCACCGAATCGCTTCTGGTCGCATGCAAGGCTCTTTGCCTCCGGCTGGAGTGCAATGAACTGGTGAACCGTCCGCATAAGA
>CAINVV010000202.1 GCA_903854235.1 uncultured Bacteroidia bacterium
GAAATATTGCAGCCTACTTGTATTTACAAGTTGAATGATTAATTTTGTGGAAAATTCATTGCAAATGGCTACCATTGTGATCATGCCCAAGCAGGGGCAATCTGTTGAAAGTTGTATTCTAACCGAAATACCAAAAAAAGTCGGCGATAAAATTACAAAAGGGGAACTCCTTTTTGCCTATGAGACGGACAAAGCCTCCTTTGAGGAGTTTGCCGCGGTTGATGGAACCTTGCTTGCGTTTTATTATTCCTCGGGCGACGAAGTACCGGTACTGAAAGAGGTGTGTGTGATTGGTGAACAAGGGGAGCAGGTAGCAAACGGTCAGCCGGAAGTATCGGCGGCAGCTGAATCTGCACCCCCGGTGCAATCGGTCAAGGATGAAAAAAAGGCAGTTTCAGCGCCTGCATTATCCGCTGAACCGGTGGCTGAATCAAACAGTTTCATCTCTCCGAGAGCCAGGTTGCTTGCTTCCAGGGAAGGGGTAGAGACCACTACCCTTCGGGGATCCGGACCCAATGGACGGATCATTGAACAGGATGTATTGGCCTATCTGGCCTCCAAGCCCAAGATTACCCCGCTTGCACGGAAGAAAGCAGAGGAGGAACAGCTCTGTTCCAACTGTACCGGGACCGGATTGGGCGGATCCATCACGGCAAAGGACCTTAAACAAGCAGTAGGCACGGAAGTGTCAGACGAATTTGAAATCAAAAAATTATCCAATATCAGGAAACTGATTGCCAAGGCGATGTTGAATTCCCTGCAGAATTCGGCCCAGCTGACTCACCATTTGTCGGCAGATGCACGTCAAATCATGAGCTTGCGAAAAGTGGTTAAAAAAGCAGTCGATGAAGGTTACCAAACCAACATCACCCTGAACGACCTGATCTGTTTTGCCGTAGTGAAGGCACTGAAGAAATTTCCGCAAGTAAATACCCACTTCATGGACGATTCCATGAAATATTTTAGGAAGATCCATTTGGGCATTGCCGTGGATACCGACCGCGGACTGATGGTGCCAGTCATCCGAAATGCAGATGATCTCTCCATTCAGGGGCTCTCCAACCAGATGCGCGAAATTGCTGCAGCCTGTAAGAAAGGAAGTGTCAATCCTGAGCTGCTCGCCTCGGAAGCTGCGACCTTTACCGTTTCCAACCTGGGAAATTACGGGGTGGAAATGTTCACCCCTGTGATCAATTTACCTCAGACAGCCATTCTTGGCGTGAATACCATCCTTCCCAGGCCAAAAGAGCTGGGCGACGGGGTCTACGGCTTCGTTCCGCACCTCGGTTTGAGCCTTACATACAACCATCAGGCCCTGGATGGAGGAGAAGCTACACGATTTTTGAAACAAATTGCGACAGAAATCGAAAACTTAACCATCGAACTTTAACATTAAAGCAAAATCAAGATGAGCAAAAACTATGATCTGGCAATTATCGGCGGTGGACCTGCAGGATACGTTGCAGCTGAACGCGCCGGGCACAAAGGACTTAAGGTCGTTCTGATCGAAAAGGGTGAACTGGGCGGCGTATGCCTGAACGAGGGTTGCATCCCTACAAAAACCTTGTTGTACAGTGCAAAATTGTACGACAATGCCATAGGAGCCGGAAAATACGGCGTAGATGCCAAAGAGGTTACCTTCGATTTCGGCAAAATAATGTCAAGAAAAGAGAAAGTTGTCAAGAAACTGGTCGGTGGTGTCGGACTTAAAATGAAGGAGCACCACGTTGAGGTGCTGAAAACGGAAGCTTTTATCAAAGGCAGATCCGCATCCGGAATCTCCATCACTGCTGGCGGTGAGGAAATTGAAGCGACCAACCTGCTGATATGCACCGGCTCCGAAGCCTTTGTTCCACCCATTCCCGGATTGGGAACACCCAATGATACCATACTTACAAACAGGGAAATCTTGAAATTGAACGCATTGCCGGCTTCTTTGGTCGTCATTGGGGGTGGCGTGATCGGGATGGAATTTGCCAGTTTCTTCAATTCACTGAGAACAAAAGTGACCATAGTGGAGATGCTGGATGAAATTCTGACGGGAATGGACCGCGAAATGAGCGTGATGATGCGCCAAATCTATGCAAAAAAAGGGATCACTTTTCATCTCTCTTCCAAAGTGGTGGAGGTCAAAGGTACCGAGGTGATCTTCGAAAAAGATGGAAAGACGGAATCCGTAACAGGAGAAAAAATATTGGTCAGTGTGGGCCGTAAACCTGTCACCAAAGGCTTTGGCCTCGAGAACCTGGGTGTTGAACTCGACAGGGGAGGCATCAAGGTCGACGAAAAGATGAAAACCAACGTGCCAAATGTTTTTGCCGCCGGCGACGTCACTGGATTTTCCCTGTTGGCACATACTGCCAGTCGTGAAGGGGAAGTGGTGGTCAACAACCTGACAGGCAGGAATGATCGGATGCGGTACAATGCCATCCCGGGAGTGGTTTATACCAATCCTGAATTTTCGGGTGTCGGTCTGACAGAAGAAAAAGCGAAAGAACAAAATATTGCCTACCGTTGTGTCAAACTGCCAATGGCCTACGCCGGCCGTTTCATCGCAGAAAATGAGGGAGGCAGCGGATTGTGCAAAGTGCTCGTCGGTGATAAATATGGCGAGGTGCTGGGTGTTCACATGCTGGGCAATCCATCCAGTGAGATGATCTACGGAGCTTGTATGGCCATCGAGATGGAGATGACGCTCAAGGAGATGGAAGAGGTGGTCTTTCCTCATCCTACCGTATCTGAAATATTTAAAGAAACAATTTTTGGATTCTAACAACAAACAACAATTTTCGGGTTCAGAGTTTGAATTTTGAAAGGTCCCTTTCCCTGACTATGCTTACGGTTAGCTCCCAACTCATAACTCAAATCTCATAACTCATATCTCATAACTCATATCTCAATTCAAAAATGCCTAAAGTCCAGTTTATTGACCCGAGTGTTGCCAGAAAGGCCGGGGAGATCACCTTTCAGCCGATCCCTGTCAATCAGTACAACAAGACCATTCAGGAGGAGAAGAAAAATTTTTCGAAGGATGAGCTGATTCGTATCTACCACGACATGGTAGTGATCCGTGAGTTCGAAACAATGCTAAACCTGATCAAAACAACGGGTGAGTACAGCGGAGTTTCTTACGATCATCCTGGTCCTGCGCATCTCTCCATTGGTCAGGAGGCTTCTGCAGTCGGTATGGCTTATACCCTTACTGTGGATGATTTCATCTTTGGCTCCCACCGTAGTCACGGAGAAATTCTTGCAAAGGGGCTTAGCTCGATTCAAAAACTGGAGGATGCTCAGCTGATGGGTATCATGGAATCCTTTTTTGAGGGTTCGATCCTGAAGATTGTCCAGAAAGATTTCAAGGGTACGGTTAAGGAACTGGGTCGGAAATTTTTGATATACGGCACTTTGGCCGAGATCTTCGCCCGCGAAACCGGATTCAACAAGGGATTGGGTGGTAGTATGCACGCATTTTTCACGCCATTCGGGGTCTATCCAAACAACGCCATCGTGGGTGGTAGCGGTGATATCGCCGTAGGTGCTGCTCTTTACAAGAAGGTCAACCGTAAAAAGGGAGTGGTCGTTGCCAACATCGGGGATGCCTCCATGGCTTGCGGTCCGGTTTGGGAGGGCATCTCCTTTGCTGCAATGGACCAGTTTACCCAGCTGTGGGAAGATGGGATGAAGGGCGGACTTCCTGTGATCTTCAACATCATGAACAACCAATATGGAATGGGCGGACAAACAACCGGCGAAACGATGGGTTACGGAATGGCCGCCCGCATCGGTGCAGGCGTCAATCCCGACCAGATGCATGCAGAAAGGGTCGACGGTTACAATCCACTTGCCGTCATCGACGCCTACAAAAGAAAATTGCAAGTCATTGCAGACAAGAAGGGACCTGTTTTGCTGGAAGTTTTGACTTACCGTTTCAGTGGTCACTCGCCCTCCGATGCATCCTCCTACCGTTCAAAAGAGGAGGTGGAAGCCTGGCAGAACCAGGATTGCATCCATACCTACGCCAAAAATCTGGTGGAAGCAGGGGTATCAGATCAACCGAAATTGGATGGAATATGGGAAGAGGTCAAAAACCTGATGGTTGAAATGCTCAAACTTTCGATTGATCCTGTTGTTTCACCGCGTATGGATATCCACAAGCGTCCGGAACAAATTGGGGAGATGATCTTTTCCAATACGCCGACAGTCTCCATGGAAAATCGTGAAGTGGAGGTCAACCACGCGATGGCAGAAAATGCCCGTGTCGTCCAACTGGCCAAAAAAGAACGATTTGCCTTCGATGCAGACGGCAAACCTTTTTCCAAGATGAAGCAGTATCAGCTTCGCGATGGAATTTTCGAAGCGATCATCGATCGTTTCTACAAGGATCCGACTCTGATCGCCTACGGAGAAGAGAACCGCGACTGGGGTGGTGCATTTGCCGTCTACCGCGGACTGACCGAAGCTTTGCCCTATCACCGTTTGTTCAATTCCCCGATTTCAGAGGCCTCCATCGTAGGAACCTCCATAGGTTATGCCATGTGCGGTGGTCGTGTGATTCCTGAAATTATGTATTGCGACTTCCTTGGAAGATGTGGCGATGAAGTGTTCAATCAGCTGCCCAAATGGCAGGCCATGAGTGGAAACGTACTCAAAATGCCCGTCGTTCTTCGGGTTTCCGTCGGTTCCAAATACGGTGCCCAGCATTCGCAGGATTGGACTTCCCTGGTAGCACATATCCCTGGATTGAAAGTCGTTTTCCCTGTAACGCCCTATGATGCAAAGGGATTGATGAATACCGCGCTTCAGGGTACAGATCCGGTGGTCTTCTTTGAGAGTCAAAGGGTATACGACATTGGTGAGCAATTCCATGCAGGTGGTGTTCCGGAAGGGTATTACGAAATCCCAATGGGCGAGCCGGATGTGAAAAGGGCAGGAAAGGATGTGACCATCCTGACCATTGGCGCCACCCTCTACCGTGCCCTCGATGCGGCAAAAATATTGGAAGAAAAATATGGCCTTTCGGCCGAAGTGATCGATGCCCGCTCGCTCGTCCCATTTAACTATGGGCCTGTTATCGAATCGGTGAGGAAGACTGGCAGAATCCTGATTTCAGGAGATGCTAACAGTCGCGGCTCTTTCCTGAACGATCTGGCCCGGAATATCACCGAACTTGCATTCGATTACCTGGATGCCCCACCCGTGGTCGTTGGATCCCGCAACTGGATCACGCCTGCCTACGAACTGGAAGAGGCTTTCTTCCCACAACCGAGCTGGTTCCTGGATGCCATACACGAAAAGATCGTTCCGCTGCCAGGATATGTTCCCGGTGAGAACTTCACCGACATGGAACAGATCAGAAGAGCGAAACTGGGAGTATAAACCTATTTTTCAGGAACAACAAAACAAGCACGATGATAAAGGATTTCTGGACGCAATTTCCCGGTAGGGAGGAACTTTTAGACTGGTTCGAAAAGAATGGGAAAGGCTCGGTCTTTTCCGTGAATGCCCATTTGCACACCCCATACTCTTTCAGCGCCTTCCGGGACATCCCGCAGGCACTCGATATGGGCGTGGCCGAAAAAGTTTCTGTGATGGGGATAAACGATTTCTATTCTACGGATGGCTATGCGGAATGGGTGACAGAATCGGCTTCCAGAAAAATTTTTCCGTTGTTCAACATCGAATACATCAGCCTGAACCGGGCCGACCAACTGGCTGGTTTAAAAATCAACGATCCGGGAAATCCTGGCAGAACCTACCTGAGCGGAAAAGGGCTGGCTTTTCCTCCCAAAATGGAGGAGCCATATGCCGCTGCACTGGCCTCCGTTCGCACAGAATCCAACAAGCATGTTGCGGGGATGTGCAGAAAAGTGAATGAGTTGCTTGCCACCATCCATGCTGGATTTCTTCTCGATTTTGGCCAAATTCAATCCGATATGACCAAAGGGATGGTACGCGAACGACATCTGGCCAAGGCGATCCGCGAACAAGCAGAAAATCATTTTGCAACTGACGAAGCGAAAGCAAATTTTTACCAAACCCTTTTTGGCGGAAAGCCTCTCGTTTCAAGTCCTGACGAACTGGCGGCCATCGAAAATGAGATTCGCAACAATCTTTTAAAAGCAGGTGGACCAGCCTTTATTCCGGAACCCGTTGAGGCTTTCCTGGAATCGGAGATGGTCTGCAAAATGATCCGGAATCAAGGAGGCATTCCAACCTATCCTTTTCTGGCCGACGACAACAACGGTAATTTTACACCTTTCGAGGAGTCAAAGGAGAGGGCAGCCGCTATTCTGAAGGAACGGAATATCTGGTCGGTTGAATTCATTACCACCAGAAACAGCCTGTCTGTGCTAGAAGATTATGTGCAATATTTTTTTAACGAAGGTTTTGTTGTGACGCTGGGAAGCGAACACAACACCCCCGCCATGGAACCAATCGAACTCTTTGCCAGAAAGAAAACCGAACTCTCGCCCATTGTGAAGGAGATTAATTGCAAGGGTGCTTGTGTGGTAGCCGCCCATCAATACCTGGTTGCCAAAGAGGGCAAGGGTTACCTGGATTTCAGTGGTAAGCCGGATATTGAAAATCGCGATCAATATGTTAAATTGGGAAGTGCCCTGATCGAATATTTAATACAGAATAACCATGGTTGATGAGATAGTTAAACAGGTTCTGCCCGCCCTGCGGATGCTGGCCTCCAGGGAGAATGTACTGACCATCCGTTTGGATGAAAGTGAGTTATATTCAGCCATGAAAGAGGTAGAGGAGTTGAGAGCCTTGCCATTTATTCAAGAGGAGGCGACGATTCTGGTTGTCGATGAAACGACAGAGCCAGCTGAAATCATTTCGGACCTGGAGGTAAAGCTTTCGATGTGGAAAGAAGAACGTTCCTACTACCCGGATTATGTCTGGATTCGTGAGGTTGGGCTGGTCGGCCTGGCTCCCAATGCAGCTTTACTCGATGAGATGTTTGGAGGTGAGGAAAAAAATTATTCGATCTCCCTCGGACGGCTCGCCGACAGGATTGCCATCGTCACAGGTGCAGCCATGGGTTTTGGGGCAGGAATTGCCTCGATGCTTTTTGCTGAAGGTGCCAACGTGGTGATTGCCGACTGGAACGAGGTGGAGGGACAAAAGGCTGCCGATCTGTTGAACCAGGATGCGACCAGTAACAGGGCCCTGTTCGTTAAGGTGGATGTCTCGGATCCCAGTTCGGTTGAAAACATGGTTTCAGCCACCACCAAACATTTTGGAGGCATCGATTTGATAATCAGCAATGCCGGGGTATTGCGTGCAGGTTCGCTGGAGGAGATGACCCCCGAGAATTTCGATTTTATGACGGATGTGAACTACAAGGGTTATTTCCTTTGTACCAAGTACAGTTCAGCCGTGATGAAACTGCAGTCCAAATACAGAAAAGATTATTTTACAGATATCATCCAGATCAATTCTAAATCAGGATTGAAGGGAAGCAACAAGAATTTCGGCTATGCCGGTGGAAAATTTGGTGGAATCGGATTGACCCAATCCTTCGCGATGGAATTGATGCCCCATAAAATCAAGGTCAATTCCGTCTGTCCAGGCAACTTCTTCGAAGGTCCGCTCTGGAGCGATCCTGAAAAGGGGCTCTTCGTTCAGTATCTGCGGGCCGGAAAGGTTCCCGGAGCCAAATCGATCGAAGAGGTCAAGGCATTTTACGAGGCGCAGGTTCCTGCCGGCCGGGGTTGCCGGGTGAAGGATGTTTTCCGTGCCATCCTGTACATCATTGAACAGGAATACGAGACAGGTCAGGCCGTTCCGGTTACGGGAGGCCAGATTATGTTGAATTGATTGTAGAGACGCGGTAATCCACGTATCTACCCACCATTTTCAATAATTTGTTACAATTTTTTAAAAAAATGAAAACCAAAGCAGTACGATTATACGGAAAAAAAGACCTTCGATTGGAAGAGTTCGAACTTCCTGCCATCCAGGAAAATGAAATTTTGGCAAAAGTGGTATGCGACTCTTTGTGCATGTCCTCCTACAAGGCGGCATCCCAGGGGACAGACCACAAGCGTATCCCAAATGATGTTGCAGTAAACCCGGTGATCATCGGCCACGAATTTGCCGGCGAACTGGTTCAGATTGGCTCAAAATGGAGCAATCAGTTCAAACCCGGAGATAAATTCTCCATCCAGCCGGCCTTGAATTTCGCAGATGGACCGGTAGGTGTGCTGAGTGCACCCGGCTATTCCTACCATTTCATTGGCGGCGATGCCACCTACGTGGTCATTCCCAACGAGGTGATGGAATTGGGTGCCCTACTGCCTTTTACCGGCGACGGATTTTATCCTGCCTCACTGGCGGAACCGCTCTCCTGTGTGATCGGTGCGATGCACGCCAATTACCATATTACGCCGGGTTCCTACATCCACAACATGGAAATTGTGAGTGGTGGCAAAATGGCCATTCTGGCCGGTGTCGGACCCATGGGTCTGGCAGCCATCAATTACGTCCTGAACCGCGAGGATCGCCGGCCATCACTCGTCGTGGTGACAGACATCGAACAATCCCGCCTCGACCGGGCAGCCTCACTTTACACCGTTGACTTTGCCGCTTCGCGCGGAATTGAACTGAAATACATCAATACCTCTGCCTTTGCCGATCCGGTGAAGGAACTCAAATCCCTGACGGGGGATGCCGGATACGATGACGTGTTCGTTTTTGCACCGGTCTCACCGGTCGTTGAACAGGCGGATGCGTTGCTCGCATTTGACGGATGCCTCAATTTCTTTGCAGGACCCTCCAATCCGGAATTCAGTGCCAGAATCAATTTTTACAACGTCCACTATGCCTATACCCACCTGGTTGGAACCAGCGGCGGGAATACCGACGACATGAAAGAGGCCATCAAACTGATGTCGGATGGTTTGGATCCAGCTGGACTGGTCACCCACATCGGAGGACTGAATGCCGTCATCGAAGCGACGCTCCATCTGCCGGAAATCCCCGGAGGGAAAAAATTGATTTACAACCACATCGAGATGCCACTAACCCCCCTTTCTGACTTTGCAGAAAAAGGGAAATCGGAACCGTTGTTTGCGGAACTGGAAAAAATTTGCAACAGGCACAACGGACTCTGGAACGTGGAAGCAGAAAACTACCTGCTGCAGACAATTTAAACAGTCGCTTCCAGAGGATATTTTCGATTTTGGAATCGGAACTTCGGAGAATTACAC
>CAINVV010000203.1 GCA_903854235.1 uncultured Bacteroidia bacterium
ATTGAAGGACTGCTACGTAGAATCGGCATCGCACAGCCGGTCAAGTTTCTTTTTTCACTCGTAAAATCTACCGTCCCCTCCAAATTCATCTCCTGGGACGACATGGAGGCTATCGATTATTCGAACCTAAGTATCAAGCTTACCTCGACCTATTCCAAACTTAATACCTTACACCCCTCGGATCTGGCTGATATTATAGAAGACCTCGACAACCGTTCACGACAGTCTGTCTTCCTGGCCCTGGACGAAGAGATGGCAGCGGACGTATTGGAAGAGATGGAACCAAAGGCCCAGATCAAGATTATAGAAGGCATGTCGGTAGAGAAGATGGCCGATGTGTTGGAGAAGATGCCGGCCAACGAAGCCGCTGACATCCTGGATTCATTGGAAGATGAAAAAGCAGAATTGTTGCTGAATGAGATGGAGGCTGAATCCTCTTCCGAGGTTCGTGAACTGCTGGAATATGAAAATTATGAAGTTGGGAGTATCATGACCACGGAAATTCTTGCCTATGAAGAAAATACTACCGTGGAGGCTGTCTTTGAGGATCTGAGGCTGAACCAGCCGGAAGTCGAATCGATGTTTGGATTCTTCGTTATCAACAAAAACAACGAACTGATTGCTACCTTCTCCTTCAGGGATCTGGCCGTTTCGGCACCCGGAACGCAGATTTCAGCCTTTATGAACGACGATCCGATCTTCCTGTTTGACGAACAAAAAATTGATGATGTAGCCGAACTTGTTTCGAAATACAACTTGCTGGCCATCCCTGTGGTCAACAAGGAGAATCAGCTGGAAGGGATGGTCGTCATTCACGATGTCATCGAAGATTTGGTCAACAAAAGAAGAACCAATAAGAAATAGGAGGGCCTGTAATGTTCAAAGACAAACAAAGAAGAAGGTCGCTCTTCAAGAAAATAGGAATCTTCCTGGCTATCCTGGGTCCGGGAATTATCACCGGAAGTGTAGACAATGACGCAGGAGGGATTACTACCTATTCTGTGGCTGCTGCCATCTATGGCTACAACCTGATCTGGACACTTATTCCGTCCTTCCTGGTCTTGATTGTCATTCAGGAAATGAATTCCAGAATGGGGATTGTGACTGGCAAAGGTCTTGCTGACCTGATCCGTGAAAATGCAGGGGTCAAGATCACTTTTTTTATCTTCATCGGATTGCTCATTGCCGACATTGGCAATACTACCACTGAATTTGCAGGGGTAGCCGGGAGTATGGAGGTATTCAACGTCAGCAAATACATTTCTGTTCCAATCATTGGCTTTTTGGTGTGGATACTCGTCGTGAAAGGGACCTACAAAATTGCAGAGCGTATATTTTTGATTTTCAGCGTCTCCTTGCTAACCTATGTGATTTCTGCCATACTGGGCAAACCACACTGGTCCGAAATCGGTCATAGCATCATCCATCCTGACTTCCCGGTAAACGGTGATAGTCTGGCTATGATCATCGGGATCATTGGAACCACCATCGCACCCTGGATGCAGTTTTACATGCAGTCGTCCGTCATCGAGAAGGGACTGAAGATGAAAAACTACAAGTACACCATGATTGACATCATTGTTGGTTGTGTTGCCACAGTGGTTGTTGCCTTTTTTATCATGGTTGCCTGTGCCTCCACACTGCATGAGAACGGAATTAAAATCGAAGAGGCCAAGGATGCCGCATTGGCCCTGAAACCGCTAGCCGGTCAATTTGCCTCCCAGGTCTTTGCCTTTGGCTTGTTTGTGGCTTCCATCTTTTCTGCGACGATTCTGCCGCTGGCCACTGCATTTTATGTGTGTGAGGCATTCGGATTTGAAGCAGGAATAGATAAAAAATGGGACGAAGCACCCGAATTTTACGTGCTTTACACCTCTATTCTGGTCATTTCAGCGGGAATTATCCTGATTCCTGGAGCTCCGCTCATCGCCATCTCCCTGTGGACTCAGGTTATAAACGGAATTCTCCTGCCCGTGGTGCTGGTATGCATGATTCTTCTGGTTAACAACAAGAAAATCATGGGAGAATATGTCAACAAACCCTTCAACAACGTGGTGGGTTGGAGTACAGTGGTCATTCTCGTGATCCTTTCAACCATGCTGCTCTTCTCCCCGCTTCTGAAAATGCTGCATTAAAGACTTTAAGTCTGCCGATACATTCTAAAAACAGCGGGTCTCAACCCATCTTCAAAGGCCCTATTCTCCAATATTTTAAGGGAGAACAGGGCCTTTAATTTATCTGAAAATCAATCAAAAAAAATACATTCCAAGGATTTTCATTGAAAAAAGAGTGCCTTTGGATGATTGTTCCCAATCTTATGCTGATACCATTTTAATTTGGATGTTTGTTGATATAGTTTTGGATATTAATAAGAAGAGACTCTTTAGAATTTAATTCATTTCACATTTAATACTTAGAACAATGAGAAACGTAGCATTAAAACTTTCAGGATTTCTCCTTGCAGGTTTGCTTTTTGTAAGCTGCTCCAAGACGGAAACCAGTTCAACTACCACCTCCGCGCTCAAGGACGCTTTGACCAGCGGAACGCAGAATTTAAATACGGCAATGACTGAAATCGCCTCCACACAGGCCTTCCAGCTATTGGGCGTCAGCAGCGGAGCTGTGTTAAAATCCGGAACAACTGCTACTACCTCTTACACTACCTACATTCCGCTGAGTTTGGTCACAGGAGTTTACGATTACAAACCCCTCAAGACTAATGCCAGCAGGGACTATGCCCTGATCAAATTTTTCACCAAATCTGCCGATGCCAGCAAAATGGTGGTGAATCTGCCCTTGGCCAAGCTCAAAGATCCACGTGTTTTGCGCGAATATGTGGCTTCTGATTCCACACAGACCAACAATTTTACGATGTCGGTCACTAATTATTACAACAATTACAACAGCTACCGCGATTATGACTACATCAATGTGGCAGATATCACCATCGACAAGGCCAGCGCAGGAAGTCTGAATATCAAATCAACCGTCAATCCCACAACTGGCACACAATATACCTCCCAATTTGCTTTCAGCAATGGCTATACCGCCAAATATGCCTATGCCTCCGGCGATACCACACTTTCCAGTTTCACGCTGTCAAAAGCAGCAGCAGTGCTATATAAGGAGGAATTACGGACCATCAGAAGTGACACTGCCAGATTCGGTCACGAACAGCAATACACCCTTACCATCGGGGATGTCAAACTGGTTAGAAAGGCGGACAGAAGTTATGCCGTCTATTTGAAGAATGTGCTTCAGACAAAAGCGGTAGTTACCATGGTCGATAAAACATCTACGACAGAACCATCCGTTTGCCACCAGCGTGAAATCCAGATCACTTTCGATGACGGAACCGTCGCCACTGTTTCTACCTTGATCAGTAACTCCATTAGCAACATCTCCACCCTCTTCACTTCGTTGCACGATGTCTATTTTGCAGCTTATGTGGTCGACTGGATTGCCTACGACATTTATTACAAAAGATAGATTCTAGCAGTTAAATTAAATTCAGTTGTTTACAAATTTCTTCCGCGTTTTATCCCTGGATAATCGCGGAAGACTTTTTTAGGAAGAGCCGAACCTTTCTTCCTAAAAACAAAAACTCCCGTTTTGAAGGAATATCAAAAAGGGAGTTTTCTGTTATTTGTGCGCTCCGTCCTTCAGGATCGGACTCGTCTTCCAGGTGGCTTTTGGGCCAAATCTCATCTGATTTCCCTTCAGGTTGAGCTTATCAAAATCCGGATAGTGGTAAATTAACCGAATCGTACCGAAAAACAGCAAACTCGAGACAATGACTGCACCAGCAGCCCGTTTCCAGTACTGCCTGTATATCTTTTTATGATCAACCTCCTCCCTGATGTCAAAAAATTCTTGCTCTGCCGGCAATAATAGCACCAGAACGGTCGAAATGATGGCATTGACAAATATTACCCATTCGGTGATCATCCTGCTTGGCGACCATCCTGGTAAGGCTCGTTCGAAATTGGCGATAACCATGATCCACATCAGCAGCAAAAACATCAGCTGACCTTTTGCAAGGGTACTTTTGGGCAGGAGTGGAACAGGAGTTTTGTAATGACGCCTGACGATGAGAATACAGGCAATGGTCAGGAGTGCCCAGGTAAGGTTAAACCAGCCAGAAGGAGTCATCTGGAGAAAGTCGATGCATGGAAGCCTGCCAAGATAGGGTGCATCCCACTGTGCGGGAACGGACTCGGAGGTACCGTCGGCGTGTTGTACGATGGTCTGCCAGACCTTTGGATTCAGCTGTTCACTCCAGACTTGCACATTCTTAAATACATTGAAATAGGTCAACCCAAGGAGAATGACCAGCACCGAAAAGGCCCTGGTCCATCTTGATTTTGCCAAAACAGCTTTGACTTCCGGTGTCTCCTCTTCTATTTTGATTCTGGTAACAAGGTAACCAAGGGCTACCGCGATGGCAATGCCATTGACAAACCCATAACTCTGCTCCAGAAAACTGTGCCAGTTTTGGCCCTGCCACCTCGACCAGGCATTCGCGATGGAGACAAATTCCGGGCTTCCCGGTAGGATTCCCTTGTTCTCCAATATTTGTGGACTTCCAAAAGAGGTAAAAATCTGTTTGATACATTGAATTCCGGCAAATCCCAATCCACCCACCATGCCGCTGATGAGTGAGGCAATGGCTACTGGTTTCAATTTATTCTTCCACATCCAGAGTGACATTCCTAAAAAAACGCCCGTGATACCAGCCCAGTTGTCGGATCGTGGCGGAGTCATCCGGATGCCGCCAATTTGAGGAAAGAGAAGGCTGCCAAGCACGGGAAGTGCCACAAAAGCCGCCAGAAAACCAAGGCTCATGTAAGCAAACAGGGAGGCGCCGTTTCTCAATTTTCCGAATACTTTGAAATAGACGACAATCCCAAAAAATAGTCCGACGAACCACCCAATGTGTTGCGGATAATCGTTGAAAAACTGGGGCCAGTTATTGAGCATGTTGGAGGCTTCGAACGCCTGTTTGCCGGTTTCGGGATTAAGGAAGGTAGGATCTCCCTGAACAAAGGTCAAAGCATTGGCCAGCTTATTTTCCAGTCCGAGGGACCGAAGTATCCACTGAAAGGTCAAACCGGACAGGACTCCTCCCACAGCAAAAGCAGGAAGATACCACCTGGTTTTATCGCCTTTGCGCTCATACAGATCGTAGGCAGCGACCCCGATCAGGGCAAAAATGGCTGGAAGATAGTCAGAATCGAACCAGTAGAGAGGATTCTTATGCCTGGCCCAGGTGGAATCGAATTTCACCCCCTCCTCGAGCCATCGGCCCAGTGGATCTTCCACAAGATCCTGGAGCATCCAGGCCCCCAATACAAAGAGAAGCGGAAGGATTGCCTTGGTGATGCGCTCTTTGGTTGCTACGGCAGCAAAGGAAGTACCAGCACCTCCCAGGGCAGCCCATAAAAACCCAATGTAAAACAGGGCAATGTATCCGTAAAACTGCGAGGAAGCGTGTCCGCTCTGGGTATAAGCGATGACCTGCATGTAAGACTGTGTAGCGCCAAAACCCCAGCCGATGGCACCGAACAGGGCAAAGTAGCCCACCTTGTCGCGCCAGTCTTCACGGCCTGAAAGAACAGCTGCTGCAATAGCAGCCAGGCACCCCGCAAAGGCGGCACCATATTCATGGCCGAAATTTCCACGGATTCCCCAGCCAATGGATAGGGCGATTCCGATTAACAAAACGGACCCGGTTCTCCGGATCGGAATTGGATTTGTTAGCAGCATGATTGTAGTTGTTAGTAGATGGAAACAAAGCTATCTCTTTAATTCTGAAAAATCAATTCCACCAACTTGTTAGAAAACATATGCACCAAACATTCTGCAAAACACAAAATCTGATCAAATCTTACCCCTGTTAACCTATTTTCTTGCCTGCAGTGGGTCCTGGTTTGAGTGAATGGATTTCAATAATTTTAATAACAACGACTGCCTTTGGTCTGGGCATACCCATTTTGGCCGACATTTCAACTGCCTTTTCAAAGAGGATTCCGCTCTCCCGGCAATCGGCCGTTCCAACGAACCGGTATCCATCAAGAATTTCACGATTAACCACAGCCACAGAAACCTTTGAGCCACTCTTCACATTGGCAAAAGTCGTACCACCTGTACCTTCCGTGAACATTAGTTCATCCTCAGACAAAACGCGTGTGGAACGTTTGGGTGCCACATTGGGATTGCCGGCACCATCGACGGTACCGATAAAACATTGCTGGGTAGCAATCATATCCTTCATTTCCTGTGTCAGTGCGGCCATAGATGTGTTATTTTTTTGTTTTTAAAAATTATATCGTTGACAATTTACAAAAAAAAATAATCTCAACTTTGACAGTAAGTGAATTAACACCATTTTATTCGGTTCGTGAAATTTTCATCCAACAGCAAAGAATTATCGGCCGGTTCTGTCGGCAATCCTTCTGCTGCGTATCAAAGCTTCCAGATAGTAATAATCGGCATAATTGAGCGGCACATCAATTTCTGCCCCATGCGGAATGCTTCCAACGGAATGCATCAGGAGGAAATGACCATTTTCACCCAGTTTGGCCCGATAGGCAGGTCCACTAAGACTCTCCATAATTTTGCCGGCCCAATCTTTGTAATAAGTACCATTTTCGTAACCTGATAGTTCATAAAGGGCACTGGACAGAATGGCTGCCGCAGAAGCATCGCGCGGTTCGTTGGGTATTTTCGGTGCATCAAAATCCCAAAATGGGACACCGTCCTTGGGGAAATTTTTGTGATGAACCACAAAATCAAAGGCTTTTTGTGCCTGGTGAAGGTATTTCACATCATGCGTTTCGCGGTAGCAAACTGTAAATCCATAGATACCCCAGGCTTGCCCCCTTGCCCAGGCTGATTCATTTGCATATCCCTGCGCCGTTTGCCTGCTCCGAACTGAACCATCCTTCAGGCTGTAATCTACGACATGGTAACAACTGTAATCTGGCCGATAATGGTTTTTTAGGGTACGATCGGCGTGGCTCACTGCCAGTCTGTAGAAAGTAGAATCACCCGAAAGCCGGGTAGCATTAAACAGCAATTCCAGGTTCATCATGTTATCAATAATTACGGGGCACTCCCATCCCCTTTGGGATTGCCATCCCTTATCCGTATTCCAGGACTGAAGAATTCCGGCTGCCGGACGGAATCGGGTAGAAAGAGACTTTGCCGCCTGAATGATCACCTCTTTGTATTCCTGCTCGCCCAAACGTAGTCCGTTTCCAAAACTACACTGAATCATAAAACCAACATCGTGGTGCCAGGTCAGGTATTTAACAGAATCGATGGCCTCTGTTTGTCTCTTTGCCAGGATTCTCCATTTTTCATCCCCTGTGAGTTCATAGAGGTACCACAAGGAGCCGGGATAAAAACCACTGGTCCAGTCATCCTTTGGGATGTATTTTACCTTTCCGGATTCCACCGTCCTTGGATTGAGAATCTTTCCGGATTTTAGGATAGAATCAGACTGAAGCATCTCCTGCTCAACCACATAGCGAATGCACTGCTCCATCCTTGCCTTTTCAACATTTTTTTTGACAACGAACCCCGTCATAAACAGAATAAGCAAAGAGAGAATCCCGAATAATGAGAAGTTACGCTTCATAATTTGTATCTGGCAATGGATATTTTATACTTACCCGACAGTTGCATTTTTTTCGAATTCAAAGATAGCCTGTAAACCTGCTTTCCCCAAACATCGGAAAGTCGTTTGTCTGTCAGATCAACTTCCTCCAATGTGGGTAAAAACTGAGTCACTTCATATTCAATTTCTATTCCCTGACCCTCTTTCACCAAACGGATTCTTCCCGGAACTGACAGATCCGGTTTGGCCCATATGAGGAAGTTCAACTGATTTGGCTTGATGATTTTCTTCAGTTTAAACTCATCCTGAAACATCATTCCACCTTTTGGGTCCAGTTGATAGCTTCTTTGCCATTTTTCGACTGCAGCCTCCGGCGGATAAGCCCCGGCAAGATCCAGTGAGAAAGTCGAATTTTTCTGGCTAAAGGTTACATTTCCGGAACGAAACTGGGCACCAAATGATTCCGGAACGCCATTGATCATGGGCAGATTGTGGTAGTTGCTCTGCATGGTCCAAATCGAATAACGCTCGTCACTGAAGGTTTGCCGGGTATAAGTACCAACACCGGCATCGATGATCATGGGCGTTTCATTCAGGTAGAGGGAGAAGGAGCCCATATCGTTGTGGTTATGGCTTTCTGCATTGTATCCACCCTTTGCCGCGACAAAAAAACCGTTCTGGTTGCGCATGTAGCAAAATTCAGTTTCAGGGTACCAGGAGAATGGTGCCTTTGAGACTGCCGGAGGCGTCCTGGTCAGTTCACCGTGGAATTTAAGGTTCTCTATGGTACGGAACAGATCCCTGCCCTCGTTGAAGTAATCAGGATTTTTGTCGCGCTGAAGCAAATAGGAGGCAAACTGCTGCATTTCCTGGCTTCCTACGGCTTTCCCAAAACGAAAGATCATACCCGGTTCGCCTCCGCCCCTGGCAGAAGCATCTGCAAAATTTACAACCCAGCCATTTCCTACATAGGACCTGACAATGTATTCACCCATGTTCCGGATGATCTGTTGATCAAAAATGGAGACCTTTCCACCTGTGGCATAGTTGAGCAGTTGCAGATAATCGTACAGTTTGCCCGGAGCATGTCCCCAGTAGGAAGGACCTTCTTCACAGGCGCCGTCGCTGTGATAGTAGTTGATGAATTTATCCACTGAAACCATGGTGCGCTGAACAGCAGTCGCCAGTTTATCGGGATCATTTTCGAGGAGAAGAAAGCTGGTAAGCACATCTGAGTTGCACCATGGGTTCCAGTTGTTCACCATTGTTTTGGGTGAGGCACTGAAGGCCTGCCACCAGAAATTGCTCCTGTTCATGTAGGGATCCAGGATACGGTCCTGCAGATTTTTGCGCAGTCGTTCTGCCACCAGGGGCTGAATCTTGTCCATTTCATCCTTCAGGAAAAACCAGGTCCAGGAAAGAAAGGCTCCCATATCGCCGGAGGTAAGGTCTATGATATTCTCCTTGAACGATGGCAGCGCGGTCTTTTCCTTTTGCTCCCTGCCAATATGTGCTGAGAGCGCCCAACTTGTCATTTCGCAAGTGTGCCAGACACCGTTTACGATCTGGTTCATGAATCGACCCCTGCCTTCTGCCAGTTCGGCCAGAACCAGATCAGCCAGAGCGGAGTTATTGGCATTGAAAGGAATTTCCATGATCGTTCTCGAACCGCTCTTGTCAAATTCAAGGTAGTCGGTTGCCTTCACCACTTTCCATTCGTAAATCAGGGCGGCCTCCCCTTTTTTGATGATGTCAGCCTTTACATCGGAAGTCAGCTCATCCCAGCCATTTCGGTCTGTGTATTTGGGATAGGTCACCCATTTTTGGTTGAGTATCAGAGAGGATTTTAAGGCAGCAATGTCTGAATTGTGCTGTAGCAGGTCACGTTGATCGTAGGCCTTCACGGAATAGATAGAAGATAAAAATAGTAGAAATAGAAATACTTTTTTCATTACGATAAGAATTTGACTTATTTATTCTTTGGTATAAAATTTTTAACTGGTCTGATTAAAATGTAGGTGGGAACATCAGTTACAGGATGAACAGATACCAATAAAGCAGTAAGTTCTCCTTTCTCATTGATAAATACCTGGGGGCGCTCAATTCCTCTGACCTGCAACATTGCTCCGCTTTGCATGGGGACAAATTCTGCCTGGGACCATACCGGTATCTGTGAGTACAGGATGTAGTTTATCCCATCTTTCGAGGTATAATAAACGACAGATTTCTGCACACCCGTTACTTTCGCTTCCCAGTCGGTACAGATGACGTTGTACTGGTTGTTGGCCCACCAGATGGTCGGGTCTTCCAGCTCAAAATGATTGGGAAGCCGGTTCAGTGTATCCTTCACCAGGGTATATGGTCCCAGGATGCCAGCAGCTTCAAAAGCCTGCATGTTGGCATCCCATTTGCCATCGCGAAATACTTTTGGTTTGAACTTTCCTACTGCATACACGCTTCCGTCAGGACGGATAAGTAGTGCGGGATTATTTGTAGCTATCACGGGATGATCAACCGGAGTCCAGGGACCCCGTATCGAATCCGCGAAAGCGAAACCTGTTTTCCATTGAGGAATACCCAGGTGATAGAGCAGGTATTTGTTTCCTACCCTGAGGATCTTGGGATTGTGAATGGCTTGGGTCGCCCACGGATGGTTCGAAGGGTGCAGTACAACTTCCTGAAATAGATACGGACCGAAAAGAGATTTGGAGGTAGCCCTGATGACATGGCTTCTGATCCAACCTTTCATTCCATCCTTTTCAGGCCAGCGGGAACAAAAAAGGTGATAGGTATCACCGACCTTGATGACAGAGGGATCCCAAAGGTAATAACCCTCCATTTTAAATATCGCACTTTTTGGTACCGGTTGCAACGCCTTTTTCAATGGATTACTTTTGGGATAACTGATCTTCAATTCCTTTGGTAAAGAAGGCAATGCGAGTTTATGGCCATTTTTCTGCGCAAAAGTCGGCAACAGAAGAAGAAACATCAGTGAGATGAGTGTAATTTTTTTAGTCATACCTAAATTCTGGTCTGTAGTTTTAACTTGAAAACATAAACAAGCAATCCCTTTTTCGCCTTTTCAGGGATCTCAATCCTTGTTCCCGCAGCAGTTTTGTGCCAAAAGGATATTGGGCAGTATAAGTGCAAACAATTAAATATTGATTTCGAAAATTTTTATTGAATTCTTCATGCAACTGTTGGCTTGAAAAGGGCAACTGGATTATGGTTTTGCCTGATAAACCCTTACGTAATCAAAGATAACTTCATCCGGAAAATTTCCCAATGCCGGATCGCCACCCCACCCAGTCAGTTCTGTCGAGAGTATCAGGTACTCGCCTCTTTGTGAAACAGCAGTAGCGGTTCTCCAGGTTTCTTTTCCGTCAATATAAAAGATGTATTCGTCTTTGGTCCACTCCAGTCCGAATTGGTGATAACCGGATTGAATATCAGGATAGGGAACTTGTTTCCCAATGGTTTGATGGTTGGTTCCATATCCATTCCAATGCAGGTTATGGTATACGATAGCCGGCGTTTTCATGTGGTATTCGAAGATATCAATCTCCGTGCCATCCACGGTCGGATTGAGGGTTTTACCCATATCAGAAGACTGAAGCCAAAAGGCCACATGGGGGCCAAGCTGTTTGTTCATTTTTGCACGGCATTCGAAATAACCATAGGTGGGTTCGTAGATTCCGGCTGTGCCAAGCTCCCCAATGTAATATTTCCCGTTGCTGTCCTTTGTCACTTTGATTGCCAGATGACCGCTACCATCCAATGAAATAGTTTGCCGGGAAACCGTTCCATAGTTTCTCACAGTTCCCTCTGCCCGAAAATTCCATTTTGCCATATTGACCGATGTTCCATCGAATTCATCATTCCAAACCATCTGATAGCCAGACTTAATATGATCGGGAAGGATAGAAGCTACCGTTGAATCAGGACTGGTCAGATCTTTGTGTGCACAGGCCTGCAAGGTCAGCATAAAAAAAAGAATTAAGAATAATGTTGTTCTCATGAATGAAATTTTGAAAATATGAATCTGTAGTTCTTCCTAAAAAAAGATAAAAGGCTGATTCATTCAAAATGAGATCAGCCTTTACATCTATCTAACAATCAACAATCTTAACTTTAGTTAATCCATCCCGGATTTTGAATAATATTCTTGTTCATCTCGACTTCCGTTTGAGGAATAGCCCATTGGTACAGGTAGTCACCTCTCCAGGAATAGGGAGTGGTAATGGTCCCCCAGATCTGTTTGATTCCGTTCCCTGAGGTGAACTTTTTATCTTTCCAGGTACCCCAACGCATTTCGTCAAAAAGGTTAATTCCTTCCAGGGCAAGTTCCCAGCGGCGTTCGTTGCGAATCCTTTCCCGCATGTCTGTTTGGTTTGCGACAAAGGTTGGAGCACCAGCATTGGAGGTTTGAAGGGCAACCACTCCAGCTCTCGACCTGACACTGTTGACCAAGGTAACGGCTTCTTCCTTGAACCCCTGCTCATTGATTGCTTCTGCGAGCAGAAGAACGACATCGGCATAGCGGATAAGTGGCTGGTCTATAGGGCCATAATCGCGGGCGGGAGTCTCAGTAGCTCCTTCATAGACCCATTTTCTCCACAAATAGTAGAACATGGTGTTGGTATCGGTCTTTACGTCAAACGGGGCACTGGTATCAAATCCACGGTAGGGCCAGCGAAGTGTATAAGTATAAGGATTTGTACCATTGGCTCCCAAATAGGTAGAATAGGGTGTAATGATGGTGGCTGTGAGTCGTGGATCACGATCGTCATAAGCCTTTTTAACCCGGTCTTCGTTGCCAACCGTCAGATATTTGGTCATGTCGGCTCCGCTCTTTGTAAAAGTAGCAATTTCGCCGGCTGTCAGTCCATCACGCAGGAAGAATACCGTTCGCTGGGCCGGGGTCATTGAATTGTAACCGGGAAGATAATCCTCCCAATTAAAGGCCTTTCCGCTCTTTTCTTCGAATGACTCGGCAAAGTCAGGGTGAGGCAGGTAGTTGTTCCAGCAGGAACCAAAGGAGACCCTCGATCCGCAATAAAACTGTGTGACTGATCCTAATCCGGTTACCGCAATATTCTGTACAGAGAATATCATTTCAGCGTCCTGTTCATTGGCGAGTTTGAACAACTGCTTGTAATCTCCCTGAAAGAGTTTGGGTCCCAACTGACCTACCATCCGAAAATCGGCTTCAGCTTTTGCAAAATCTTTCGTGTACATATATACTTTTCCCCTCAGAGCGTAGGCAGCTGCCTTGGTGGCACGACCAACGCCGGCATTCCCTTTTACATAGGTATTTGGCAAATTGGTTTCGTTGATGCAATCAGTCAGGTCGGTGATGATCGTTTCCCAAGTTTTTGCCTCGGTTTCACGACCTTTGTTGGCCTCCGGTAAGGAAACAGGAACCAGATAAATCGGAACCCCTTTGAATACCTGGTTCAGGTTGTAATAAAACCAGGCGCGAAGGAATTTACATTCAGCGACCAGTCTTCCCTTTTTCTCAGGAGTTAAAGGTGCGTTCGGCAAATTCAGAATTGCGGCATTTGCCCTATGGATCCCTTCGTAGTTTTGTTTCCAGTAATTCACAAACAGGCCGTCGCTCGAAGTCATATTTCCATTTGTAAGGGAAGTGGCGGCTCTGTTCATGCCGGTAAAGCCTTCCTGGTCGAAATACCACCTGTTAAGTCCAACATAGTCCTGACGTAGTGTTTGATAAACACCTGTAACGCCAAGGTCAGCAAGACTCTCGGTGGTCCACATTGCCGTTGAACCAATTGAACTATAGGGCGTAGTATCCAACAGCGAATTTTGACAGCCAGCAATTAAACTGACTACAAATAGGATGATGATAAGTTTTATATTTTTCATTTGTAATTGTGTTTTAGAAGGTGATGTTTGTCCCAAAAGCAATCTGCCTGATGACAGGATAGTTGGTATTGCCACCCATTTCAGGATCAAGACCAGGGAAAGAGGTGAAAGTCAACAGGTTTTCAGCTGAAAAATAGAGGCGCACTTTTTCCGTGAAGATGCGGGCTGCAATTTTGGATGGTAAAGTATAGCCAAATGTCAGATTTTTTAGTCGGACAAATGTTCCATCATAGAGCCAGCGGGCACTGGATTGCGTATTCTGGGCGTCACTCTCGTTCAGTTTCAGACGGGGATAATTGGCCGTGATGTTGTTTAAAGGATCACTGGCATTTGCATCATTGTAATAATAATGGTCCTGTGCCAGCATGGCACCGATCTGCCAGCCTGTTCGGGTGGTAGAACTGTTGTATCCGCGCTCCAGCCAGTACAATTTGCCGCCTGCCTGTCCGGACCATATCAAATTCAAATCAAAATTTTTCCAGCTGAAATTCATTTGTGAACCAAAAGTGAATTTAGGCATTGCTGAATTTCCGGTGAATTTTTTATCGTAGGTATTTCCATAGATTTTATCACCGTTCGTGTCGGCATAAATATAGTCGCCGTACCAAATCTTATTTTTTGCAGTAGTAAGATTGGGCATAAATTTGTATCCAGCAGCGATCATATTGTTCAGCCAGGCCATATCGGCAGGCGTACGGATCATACCATCCTTAGGGCCACCTGCGATATCGACGGTTCCATCAGTTTTGTTGTATTGCCCACTACCTTTGTAAACATCAATCAAATAATATTCATTGATGGCGTGGCCTTCCAGAATTCGGGTATCGCCTCCGCTGGAAACATCTCCTATATTTGAATAATAGACCGGGGCGCCTGTCGCATCAGTCCTCCATTCGTTAATCAGTTTGCCTTTGTATCCGGTAACTTCATTTTTGTTGTACCCAATATTTCCAGAAATAGAATACTTTACCGGACCGGCGTGATCTTTCCATCCAAAGTTGAGTTCAAAACCTCTGTTGGTCACTTCGGCTGTGTTGAGTGTAGGTGCTCCAACCAAACCAAGGGTCAGATATATCGGCGGAGTGGTTAAAATACCGTCTGTCACCTTGTTGTAACCATCCAATTCTGCAAACAGTCTTCCATCCAGCAGCGAAGCATCCAGACCAATATTGGAAACTGTAGTAGATTCCCATTGCAGCACCGGATTTGGAATTTTGGTAGAAGCAAGACCAGTAACCTGAAGTCCATTGTAAGAATAGCTGACAGGATTAAAGAGGGCCATGTAGTCGTAATTACCGGATGCATTGTTTCCCAGTTTACCCCAGGAAGCACGCAGTTTCAAATTCTGGAAGAATCTGAAATCCTTCATGAACTGCTCTTCCGATATTCTCCATCCTGCGGAGAAGGAGGGAAACAGACCATGTCTGTTGTCTGATGAAAACCGGGAAGAACCGTCATAACGAAGATTCGCTTCAAAA
>CAINVV010000204.1 GCA_903854235.1 uncultured Bacteroidia bacterium
ATCGCAGGTCTCAATGTCATCACGGGCGCCTCCAAAAGCAACAGCGGAACCATCTTCTGCATGCTGAAACCCTGGGACGAGAGAACAGATAAATCGCTGCAATTGAATGCACTGATCGCAAAGATGCAGGGAAAATTTGCATCCATCCGCGAGGCAAACATTGTGGTCATCCCTCCTCCTGCCATCCCGGGACTTGGTGCAACCGGTGGATTTACCTTCGAGGTGCAGCAGCGGGAAAGCAACGATGATATCAAAACATTCGAAAAGAACACCAACGAATTTCTCTCAGTCCTCAACAAAAGATCCGAAATAGCAAAGGCATTTACCTTTTTCAATGCCAAAACACCCAGCTATCAGCTCACTGTAGACCGTGAAAAATGCAAGAAGATGGGTGTCAGCCTGAGCGAAGTGTTCAATACGATCCATACTTTTTTGGGCAGTACTTATGTCAACGACTTCACCATCTACAACAGGGAATTCCATGTAATCGTGCAGGCCGATACCCTTTTCAGGAATGACATCGTGGATCTTGACAAATATTATGTCCGCAATTACCAGGGCAACATGATGCCGCTCAATTCGGTGATGTCTTACAAGGTGAGTGAAAATGCCTCCTTACTGACCCATTACAATCTCTACCGGATGGCTGAAATTGTGGGCAACGCAAAACCGGGATACAGTTCTGGCCAGGCATTGAAAGCACTGGAGGAGACCGCTCAGCAGGTTCTGCCCAAAGGATACGGCTATGAATTTTCCGGATTGAGCCGGGAGGAGGTAAAGGCAGGAAATACTTCTACCTTGATTTTCATCCTCTCCCTCTTGTTCGTATTTCTATTCCTGTCGGCCCTTTATGAGAGCTGGACCGTTCCGTTTACCATTCTGCTCGGAGTTCCCCTGGCTGCTTTCGGCGCCATCCTGGCGCTGACGCTCCTACCCTCGCTGTCTAACAACGTCTATGCCCAAATTGGGCTGTTGACCCTGATCGGACTGGCAGCCAAAAACTCCATCCTGATCGTTGAGTTTGCCAAGGAACGAGTCGACCGCGGGATCGAGATTGTAGCGGCCACCACGGAGGCCGTTCGCCTGAGGTTGCGCCCGATCCTGATGACCTCCTTTGCCTTTATCTTTGGTGTTTCTCCCCTTGTTTTTGCCACGGGAGCGGGAGCCATTGGCCGCCAGACAATCGGTTGGTCTGTTTTGGGAGGAATGCTGGCGGCTACCGCAATGGGAGTTTTTGTGATACCTGTTTTGTTCATCCTCATCATCCGGTTTAGCTATGGCAAAAAAAAGTTGGCCGACCTCAGGGAAAAGAATAGCTCCTCCTTCCCGGATAATGAACAGTAAAATCGCTTCATTCGGACATTTTCAAGAACGAACCGGGTAAAGCTGCCGGGAGGTTTACCTGAGAAGCTCTTCCATCTAATTTAAAATTTTCGCATCAAATGAGTACACAGCACCTCTTCGAAAAGGAAGAGAATAAAATGGAACGAAGGAACTTCGTCAAAACCATTTCCGTCGGTACCGTCGTCACGCTCGCCGCGGGATCAACACTTTCTGCCTCCGGTATTCCCTCAAACAAAAGGGATGACAACTCCCATACCTGGAAAAAGGTGCAGATGAAAGTCGGATGCCAGACAGGAGGAACCACGGTAGAAAATCTGGAATTCAAGGCCCGCCACGGCGTTTTTAACCTGGATGGAGGTGCCCCGGCATTTATCGAAGGGGTTGGATGGGATCTGAACGATTCCCTTGCGAAAAAAGAGGCCTGCGAAAAATATGGCATCTCA
>CAINVV010000205.1 GCA_903854235.1 uncultured Bacteroidia bacterium
AGTCCGCCTGTCAATGTATAAGTTTCCATTTCTTTCGGAACTGTGTCAAAGTCGGAAACCTCAACAGCTGCCCACTTTTGAAATTCTTCTTTGAGATTAGAGAAGGTGAAATCAAATGATTGAGGATAAACTTGCATTGAAAATAATTCAGTCGTCAAGTTGTTTTTAATTTCCCTTCGGTTTGGCATAAATGATTGCCAAAGTTTAAAAGTTTGGTTATCGGCAAAAGTCATTGTCAATTTCTTGCCTACTAATTTTTTTTCAGCCAATATCTCAATTCTTGGTTGCATATTTACTCATTTGTTGGGTAGTGTGTTGTCTCTCCTTGCGCCTATTTACAACAACGCCAAAAGCGTTGTTAACCTGCTTCTGTTTTCTGGCTAACTGTACCTTTGGTAAGATTTTCATATAAAAATAGTGATTTAACTCTAATCGATTCAGCAAACAGAGGAAATATTCAAATGACCATCCTTAATCATCCACAATATAATCGTAAAGGTCAACAACCATATAATATTGTTCCAAAAGGTTCGATATTTCAATGTTCCCCCGCTACTAGGAAGATAAAATCCTGAAAGTTTAATGCTTTCAGGATTTTTGATTTGATATATCTTTCAACTTGATCTAATTATCCCGCGTGGACCTCTTCCAAATTTATTCCAAACCGGTCATTTGATATTTGTTGGACAGGTTTTTCGTTACCATTGCTGGATAATCACACAGACGTTTGTATCATCCTTTAGGGCAAATTCTCTGGCCCCCCAAGGCCGCAAGGTGATGGTATTCAGGTTCGGATGCAAAAAATGCGGATGAGTCCGTGAAATCTTGGCAAACACATCTTCGATATTATCGGTATGAAGTCTGATTTCCGGTCTGTCCTTATCGGCAAATTCCTTATTCTGGAATAGGAATAGAGAAAGTGCCTCTTTTTGGACCACACAGCAAGGATTTTCGGAATCGAAATCGCTGTATCCAATACTGAACTCCAGACAATCTACAAAAAGTTTCAGACCGTCCATTATGTCAACGTAGAAAATATTGGGAACTAATTTTGTAAATCGCATAGTATATGTTTTACTTGTACTTTCGGGTTATCGGAGTATTTGCCTCATTGGGTTATTCCGATCATTCAAAAGTATTCATTTAAGACTCAGACCTGATTCTCAAATTGAAAATTTAAAACGAATCACTGTGAAGAATGAACGATTTGTGAGGTTCGCCCCCGCCGTGGTCGCAGAAAGGCAGGAATTCCCGATGCTATAAACCTGTGACCTCTCCGAGGTCTGCGTCGTTCGAACCATTGGGACTACCATCTTAAGCGGAAGTGAAGTTATTCCATTTTAATTTTTTCGTGGGATGAAATAATTTCCCCTTTTTTCATGGTTTCCGCTACAAGCAGAAAAAGCCGTTAATATACTGACCCTTTCTACTTTTTTTATTTTTGCAAGAAAGATTTCATCTGCTGCACGCAAGAAATCATGAAGAATCCTTTCTTCAGCCTATTCAGGAATCACCTCATTGATGCACCGGATGGCATTCAGGGTTCTGGGATAGCCCACATAAGGCAGCAGTTGGGTTACTGTATTCAGAAGCATCTCCTTGTCGTTCCCAACATTCAGATTGCCCTGTACGTGCCCCTTCACCTGCAGATCACAACCGCCCAGCGACAGGAGGATGGCAAAGGTGAGCAGTTCCCTGATTCCCAGATCGAGCCCATTCCTGGTATAATAATCGCCAAAACAGTTGGCCGACAGGAATTTTTGGATGTGCAGCTGGTTGGCAGGTGATTCGCGGTACATTTGATCGATCCGCTCCCCAAAGATGGCTTTTTGTGCTTCCAGTCCCTTCTCGAATCGCGTTTCGGGGGTGGTGGTCGACTGTCCTTCCATAGGGAGGGCAATACCTCGATTTTGAAATACTTCGTTGGTGCCGTGGAGAAAGTCGTAGGCTTTGGCGATCCCGACGTAAGGTACCGCCTGATAGAGAATCTCCTTGATCTCGACCGGAGTGATTCCGACATTCAAAGCCGCTCCCACCATCACCTTGTATTCGGTCAGTGCCTGGCACCCAAGGGTCGAAGCCAGAATCACCATTAATCTGGTTTTGGTGTCCAGAGTTCCGTGATCCAATATTTCATCGAAGGCGAAATTATCGAACAGCTCAATGAATTCCGGATCCGTATTTTTCAGATTCGAGGTGTGATTGGGAAACAAGAGCTCGTGATTCTTGTTCGCGGTTTCTGTCATGGCCATTTTTCTTTTCTCCTTTGCTACAGTTAAATTCAAGAATGCATTTCAAGTTTCAAACCGACATCCCCATCTGATGAGCCTCTTTCATCGCGGGTTTGCCAATGATCTCCCCTTTCTCCCAGGCTCCCATGCCATAAATGATTCCCTTCTCTTTTGGCCGACTTAGGCAGGAAGTAAATCCTCTAAATTCTTCCAATGTTCTCTCCATGGCTGGTTTGCTGTTGACGGCTGCCGTCACAATGAAGTAGAACTCCTTGTTGCTAATCTGCGTATACCGTGCACAGGTCCTGTCGATCAGGGTCTTCATCTGGCCACACATCGCATAGAAGTACACGGGAGTGGCCATAGCAATCACATCAGAGACCACCATTTTATCCAATATTTCGGCCATGTCATCCTTCTGCGGACAGGGTTTGCTGCGGTTGAAGCAGGTTCCGCAACCCGTGCAATAATTGATCGATTTATCTCTCAGAAAAATTTTTTCCACCTGATGTCCTGCCTGCAGTGCTCCGGATAGAAACTGGTCGCAAAGCAGATCAGAGTTTCCTCCCCTTCGTGGACTGGAGGAGATAATTAAAACCTTTTTACTCACGAATTATTATTAACGGTTAATCAATTTTGCACTTCCTCCGGAATATCTTTCTCCCTGAACGGCAATCTTAGCGGAAGCAACGTTTAGTTCCTGTACTTCTTCGGAAGTAAGTTTTACCTCAGCAGCATCCAGATTCTCTTTCAAACGATGCAATTTGGTGGTGCCCGGAATCGGAACGAACCAGGGTTTTTGGGCGAGTATCCACGCCAGTGCAATTTGGGCAGGGGTCACATTTTTGCGTTGGGCAACTGCTGCCACCAGATCCACAAAAGCCATATTCGCCTTCAGATTTTCGGGCGACAAACGGGGGACCGTACTGCGGAAATCCTTGCTGTCGAAGGTGGTGTTCTGGTCCATCTTTCCCGTCAGGAAACCTTTTCCGAGCGGACTAAATGGTACAAAACCAATACCAAGCTCTTCGAGGGTCGGGATGATCTCTTCTTCCGGCTCCCGCCACCAGAGGGAGTATTCGCTTTGCAGGGCAGTGACCGGCTGCACGGCATGGGCGCGGCGGATGATCTCAACTCCGGCTTCCGAAAGACCGAAGTGTTTGACTTTCCCCTCCTGGATAAGGTCTTTTACTGCTCCGGCCACCTCTTCAATGGGTACATTCGGATCGACGCGGTGCTGGTAGAACAGATCAATGGCCTCTACCCTGAGCCGTTTGAGCGAAGCTTCGGCAACTTGTTTGATGTGTTCCGGACGACTGTCGAGTGCCTTAGCTCCCGTGGTGTCGAAGCCAAATTTGGTGGCGATCGCTACTTTCCCGCGAAAGGGAGCAAGTGCTTCGCCTACCAGTTCTTCGTTGATAAACGTTCCGTAGACTTCGGCAGTATCAAAGAAGGTGACACCGCTTTCCACGGCCTGATGCATCAAAGCGATCATCTCCTTCGTATCCGAAATGGTTCCATAGCCAAAACTCATTCCCATGCAGCCAAGGCCGATGGCCGAGACTTCCAGATTGCTTTTTCCCAATTTGCGTTTTTCCATCCTCGTTCGTTTATTAATTAAAGTACAAATGTAAAATTGGAGCCTCTTCCAAAAAAACCAATTCCAACCGAAAATTTACGAAAATCAAACATTTCTGAATTTCAAGGGGCTCAATTGGACATGCTTCTTAAAGAAATTATTGAAATGAGTCACTTCCGTGAAGCCCAGGGCAAAGGCAATTTCGCCTACACTCCATTTGCTGTGTCTAAGCAGGATTTTTGCCTCCTGGAGGATCCGTTCGGCAATGAGCTGAGAGGTCGTTTTACCTGTTGTCTCTTTAACGGATCGGTTCAGATGGTTAATATGAACATTCAGCTGATTGGAAAAATCAGAAGCAGTTCGCAAACTTACTGATTGGTGGTTTTCATCGATGGGGAACTGACGTTCGAGCAATTCGAGGAATAGGGCTGAAATTCGTTGGGAGGCATTGATGAGCTGCTTGTCATATTTGGTAGCCGGCTGAATTTTCATGGCAAAATGCAACAGCTCAAAGACCAGATTTCGCAACACGTCGTATTTGTGAAGGTAGTCCGATTGGATTTCTTCAAACATTTTCCTATAAATGGCCGAAACAGGTTCAACTTGTTCGTCCAGCAATTCAAATACGTGATTTCCGGAAGGTTGAAAGACTGAATATTGATTCAAATCGCCAAATTTATGAAAAAAATGCTGGTTGAAAATGCAATAATATCCGGCTTCTATTCTCTCCAGATTTTCGCAATTGTAGGGAATCTGCGGATTGGAGAAAAATAGTGCCTGTTTTTTGACGGAGACTACCTGATCTGCATAATTCATACTGATGTCCCCGAGAACCAACATGATTTTATAAAAATCCCTCCTTTTGTAGGGCAGTTGCTTTGTTTTGCCCGGTTCAATGGGTTCATGCCTAAACACGTTGAAATGTCCGATTTCATTTCGAAGATTATCGGGAATCCAATCGAATTTCCGTTTGTAAAATTCTTCTATCGATTCAATTTTATCCATCCTTCTAAATTACAAAATTCACGCAATATTAAAACCACCTTTAGTTAAAAAAGAGTTATCGTTCAACCAGATTTCTGTGAAAGGTATAGATCAGACTTGCGTTCCAAACAAAATTCTTACTGCCGGGAATGCCATAACTCAAGGTCTTGTTGACAAAGGCAGAGAACGAAACCGGAAAGTTTCTTTTGACCAGCGACAAGGAGGAGGTAAGATTGAATCCGTTGTTTTGATTGATCCTCAAAAAATAAATTTGCGGCATAATGGATGCGGACCACTGGTCAGACAATTTAAGGTTTGAAAAATTCACATGGAACATCAGTAAATTTGTGTTCCTCACAAATTCGTTGTCAATACCGTAGGAGTAAATGTAATAAATACCGATCCCTAAGTGTTTGGTCAGGAAATAATTGGGTGCAAACTCGCCTGCGAGGTAACGTTGTGCGGAAATAGATTCTTTGGAAACCCCGTTTACGGTGGTTGTGGAATTTGAAAATGCAAGTGCTTCGTGCAAGCCGGTCCGGATGAAGAATTTCTGGTTGCTGACCAGTTTATACCTTCCCCAGAAAAAGAAGGTCCAGGGCTTTCCGTCCAGCGAAAACTGGAATTCTGGTTCAAAACTGAGTTTCCTTTTTCCGATGGCCAGGTCAAAGGTGACGGCTGGTTTTCCCAGGGTGAAGGTAGGGATCAGCGATATTCCGTTGTTGGTGACCGTTATTCCTCCCGACAGTTCTGTGGGCACCCTGGTATCTCCTGCTTTCTGCGCAAAAGCCTCCGAAGGAGGGAACAGCAGCGCCAAAATGAGTATTGCCATCGGATGGGCAAATAAAATATCAAACAATCTCATTTTCCATTCCTTCTCAATTGCCTTTGCAAAAAATCCGATTAAAGTAGTCATATGGTCGTATGTGTATGATTTTCTGAATGCAAAGGAAATTGATCCAGGAATGACCGACTAACGAATATCAAAGCAATCCTTACGATTTTCAAACAATTTCGCCCCCTGTCGTGGACCCATGATTCAAACTGAGGCAAACAACAAAAAGCCCCATAGCAATTACGGGGCGTTTAATATTTCCACTGATTTTGATTTAAATGAGACCAGACATGAATTAAAAATAATACCTGATTTTCACATAACATCCAACAGACTGGATGGTAGCCGTACTACTTCCCTCCATCATGCTGCTAAGATTTCCTACTGCCTTTGATAGCTGAAACGTGCTTGAGGGGGCATAGTCTGAAATTTGCGATAGGGATTTGCTGTAACAGACTGACAGGGCCAATTGCACCTTTTTCTGAAGATACAGGTCGAATCCCGCGGAAGCGGTTGCCAGAACGGTGAACTTGCTGATGTTCAGAGAACCACTGCCTGCCGTTGCCTTGTTTGATTCAAATCCATAGGCAGGAAGGTCCTGCAAAATGACATTGTAGGCGGGATAATATCCTTTGTAGGTAAAAGTACCGGTTGCCTGCAAGCTTTTTACTACCGGGATTGAGAGGCTTAGCCCTGGTTGCAGGAAAAAGCCCAGCGCGCTCGTAAGGGGTATTCTCAGGTTCAGGCATACAGGCACGTTTAGGTATCCTATTTTCTGCTCTTCCTTTAGTGCTGTGCCAGTAACTCGCATCTCATAGCTTTCCTTCTCGGTGTCCACAGTGCTGAATTTATTCTGGTAGCTATCCAGCGAAAGCTTAGTCCTGAAAGTGCTGAAGCCGATACCGACCGATGCACCCAGGTATCTGGAGACAAAGTATCCGATCTCGACGGATTCGTCAAGTGTATTCACCTTGCCAGAGACCAGTCCGGCAATGGCTCCGATGCCATTGTTTGTTATCTGGCTCTGGGCCGGTCCGAATCCTATTCCCACGTAAACCACCCTACTTCTGATACTGTCGCCCGTCTGGGAAAACAGCTGGTTGGGGAAAGCCAGCGAAAGCATCAGAAGCATACCCGGCAGGGTCATCATCCGAAATTTCTTGCACATAATAATTATATTTAATGGCCTTTACTTTTTAACGATCATTTTGGCGTAGTAGAGTTCCTGCTGATTTACCGTTACCTGAACGATGTAAGTACCGTCGTCGAGGTTATTCACTGCAATCTCCCTGATCAGTTCTTCGCTTGCATTTTCGGTTTGGACCTCCAGGACTTTCACACCAGAGGCATTGAACAGGTTGATAACCGCCTTCCCATAGATGGCATTGCTGAGCTTCAGGGTAAAATTGACAGCAGCAGGATTCGGGTAGAGTGTGAGTGACTTATTGGATACCACCGTGATGGAATTTGAAGAATTGCTGCAACCTTTTTTATCCATCGTTACAACCCTGTAGTTGCCCGGTACTTTGTTCGAATCATAAAACTGTCCTGTGGCTCCTGTGAGGATGGAATTCCCTGTGTACCACTGGTAGGTAGAGATGGAATCGCCCGGATTAGCACAAATCAAAACTTCGCTCCACTTGAGTGAGATCAAAGGTACCAGACCTGTAGATACCATTCTGGATGCCTGTGAACTGTAATTGCTTTCAGTCCCGTCGTCATTTACGGCAGTGATTCTGAAATTATAGCTTTTGCCACTCGTCAGTCCATAGATGGTCTTCGTTGTATCTGAAACGCCATTGGAGGTTGAATCGATCCTGGTGGAAGGATTGGACTCTGTTCCACCATAAATCCTGTAACGTGAAACGTATGGGTCTGTATTCTTCTTCCATTTCAGGATGATCAGGTAGTTACAGGTATTGGCGATGAGTCCGGTTGGTGCAACAGGAGGAACAGCCAGCGTCCTGACAGAAGCTGTATTTGAATTGCTGCTTGATCCCGCCAGGTTGTAGGCCCGGATACGGAAGTAATAGTAAGATCTTGCGGATAATCCAGTGATACTGCAAGTTGTTGCATTTCCCATATCCTTGTTGTTGTATCCCGGCAGGAAGTTGGTAAAACCAACATCCGAAGCTACATCCAAACGATAACCCGTGGCATATAAAGCGGTACTCCAATTGGCTGAAAAACTTGTTTGAAGGAGGTATCCTGCGGCATAAGCCTTAGGAGCCAAAGGAAGGTCAGGCAAAGTCGCCGTTGTGATAATTTCGGAATTCGCCCCTGCGCCTCCGGCATTGTAAGCCCTTACACGGTAAAAATAGGTTGTATTTGGGTTTAGTCCGATCACATTCAAGGAAGTTAATTTTCCAACATCCTTGTTGTCGTACCCGGAAACTGGGGAAGAAAATTCTTGCTCCAGGGCGACATCCAGACGGTAACCAGTTGCACCGGAGGCATTGCTCCAGTTTGCGGTAAAGCTTGTTTGCGAAACATTGGTGGCTGGAAGTGCATTGGAAACAGTAGGCTGTTCAATCAGAGTTGTAACGGGGACGGACGCTGAACTGGGTCCTGTTCCGCAAATATTGTATGCCCTCACCCGATAGAAATAGGCCGTTTTAACGCTTAGTCCGGTAACCGCATAGGAGACAACATTCCCAACCTCTTTATCCGCGTATCCTGGTACGAAAGAGGTAAATCCGTTGTCTGTTGCCACATCAAGCCAATACCCGACTGCAGTAGAAGAAATTTCCCAATTTGCAGTGAACCAGGTCTGTGAAAGATCCGTAGCTGATTTTGCAATTACTGCAGCGGGTACTTCAGGCTGTTTGTTGAGGACAACACGCTGTGACGTTTGGGAACTGCATCCATCCTCGTTTTTGACCACGAAAGTATACGATCCTGGCAGCAATCCCTGAATCATCGTACTTGTTACGGTACCGTAGGTAGAAGTCCCGTTGGGATATTCCAAAAGGGTCCATTTACCATTCGCCGGTAATCCATTGATGATTACTTCTCCAGTTGGCGAGGAGCAGGAAGGTTGAATAATGGCTGCAATGACAGGTGCCACCGGACTCTTGGTGACAGTCGCCGTGACAGGCGTTCTTGGAGTTGATACGCAGTTATTGCTGATCGCTTCCGCATAAAAGGTGGTGGTTGAGGTGAGAACCGATGTCGTGAATGAATCTCCGGTCCCGAGAATTGTCCCATTTTGTGCATCAGAATTCCATCTGATAGTTCCTGACGAAGCCACTCCACTCAGCATCATGGACCCAGCATCACAAACGGAAGCGGAATTTACACTTAAAACAGTTGGCAAAGAATTTATTGTAATAGTTCTGGATGCGCTCACTTCACCTCCGGCATCCCTTATGGTATAATAAATGTTGACAACCCCTTTGGTTTTGCCTGTGACCATTCCTGTTTCGTTCACGCTTGCCACAATGGGATTCCCGCTTGACCACACTCCCCCAGATGTAACATCCCCCATTTGGGTTGTTGACCCAGCACACAAGGAGGATGCCCCAGTTATTGGTTCAACCGATAATGCAGCAGATACCATGAAAGGAAATGCTGCCGTATTACTGCAAATTCCATCATTGACAAGGTAGAAAATATTCGTATTACCAACGGAAACAGCAGTTAACTTTCCTGTACCATCGATGGATGCGATCAAAGGAGAAGCACTTGACCAGGTTCCACCTGCGGTTACATCTGAGAGCTGAGTGAATTCACCCGCTGAGAGTGTTGCACTTCCTGTAACTGCAGCGACTATTGGAAGTGCGTGAATGATCACATTTTTAGGCACTGCAGCAACTTGACATCCAGTAGC
>CAINVV010000206.1 GCA_903854235.1 uncultured Bacteroidia bacterium
ACCTGGCGATGCACCCGCTGCGATCCATCCTGCATCCCTCCCTTGAGGGTGATATGCTGCAATCGTACGTTTCGATGTACGAACAGGGAGGCTGGATGCCTCAATTTCCGCTGGTCTACAAGGATGATCCCGCGATGAACGGCTTTCACTCTACGGTGGCACTACTGGATGGCTACCGCAAGGGAATCCGCAACTTCGATGCACCAAAGGCATACGAAGGAATGCTCAAAAATGCCACTTCTGCCACGATGCTTCCCTGGCGCAACGGACCGAAATGCATCCTCGACAGTTTCTACCGCGAAAAGGGATTCTATCCTGCCCTCTGGCCCGGACAAACAGAAACCGTCAAACAGGTACACGACTTCGAACGCCGCGAGAGTGTCGCCATCACCCTGGCACACAGTTACGACGACTGGGCCCTCTCGCAGATGGCAAGAGAGCTGAACAAACCGGAAGAGGCAGCCTATTACCGCAAACAATCCCTCAACTACCGAAATCTTTACCGACCCGATAAGCGACTCATGTGGCCAAAAGACTCCGCAGGCAAATGGATCGACATAGATCCGAAATTCGACGGAGGTCCGGGCGGACGCGACTATTACGACGAAAACAACGGCTACACCTACGCCTGGCAGGCCCAACATGACCTGCACGGGCTGATCGGAATCATGGGCGGCAACAAGGCTTTCACCGCTTCACTCGACCAGCTCTTCCGCGAACCACTTGGCAGGAGTAAATTTGCCTTCTGGGCCAAATTCGCGGATGCAACGGGTATGGTGGGGCAATATTCAATGGGCAACGAACCCAGCTTCTTCATTCCTTATCTTTACAACTATTCGGGCGAACCCTGGAAAACCCAGAAACGCATTCGCTTTCTGTTGGATGTCTGGTTCAAGGACAATATCTTCGGCATTCCGGGAGATGAGGATGGTGGCGGAATGACAGCCTTCGTGGTCTTCTCCTCGATGGGATTTTATCCGGTCACGCCGGGATTGCCCCTCTACAACATCGGATCTCCCCTTTTCGAAGAGGTGAAGATCTCCCTCGAGAACGGGAAAATTTTTACGATCAAGGCCACCGGTTGCTCTGTCAAAAACAAGTACATTCAAAGTGCCAAATTAAACGGTCAAACGCTGAACAAACCCTGGTTCACCCACAACGCTTTGGTAAATGGTGCACTGCTGGAGCTTCAGATGGGCGAATATCCCAACAAGTCATGGGGAGCAGCCCAGGCCGACGCACCCCCTTCTGGAGTTGAGTGAAGAGTGAAGAACTGAGAGTTAAGAGTGGAACCGGTAGAGACGTTGCATGCAACGTCTCCGGCTTACCTCCGACAGACTTTGCCATCCTTTACAATATCACGAAATAGTACAACATATTTTACAACAAAAATGTCACCTAAAACACCACCGCTCACCACCAACTGGCACGCCATCTATGTCCATTCCAGGGCTGAGAAGAAAGTGCACTCAGAATTGTCTAGAAAAGGCATAGAATCCTTCCTGCCCCTGCAGCGCAGACTTCGTCAGTGGAGCGACAGAAAAAAATGGGTGGAGATGCCACTCATCTCCGGGTATGTCTTTGTTCACATTACCCGTGCGGATTACGACCAGGTGCTGCAAATTGAAAACGTCATGCAATATGTTCGTTTCGAAGGGAAAGCCGCAGTTATTCGCGACCAGGACATCGAAACCCTCAAACGAATGCTCGGACAACAAGAGGTGGAGGTCGAAATTACCCGCGACGAACTCCTGCCGGGAATGCTTGTCGAAATCATTACCGGTCCGATGATGGGCCTAAAAGGCGAACTGGTCTCTTTCCGCGGAAACAACAAAGTCGCCCTCCGGATCTTGCCCCTGGGCTTCACAATCCTGGTCGAATCGCCTTCTTCCAATCTGGCTGTAGTGAAAAGTTGAGATTTGAGAACTGATAGTTGAGAGTGGCACCCATCTACCTGTTCCTCCAACTCCTTCCAACGCGTCCTGATCGACCGAGTATGCCAGACGTTGCATGTAGCGTCTCTTCCCGATGCAAATTTCCTCTCTCAGCTACCTCAGGTTCCGCACCGCTTCACCCCGGGCTATTAACCTTTAACTCCTTCGGGGTAGAATTCGTACACTCACATCATCGTGGTTGAAAATGTTAATCCCCATGATCCCCCTGTCATTTACTCTCAACTCTTCGCCCTATATGGGTTCCTCCGTCCGATCTTATCCAATTCTCTTTTTTTAACATTTGTGCGCGGACGGGGTTTCTTGAATCATTCGTTTTCTACCATAATACCGCCGCTACGCGGCTTGCATTTCTGAAATACATTCATTGTGGTCAAAAAATTATTCAAGACGTTGCATGCAACGTCTCTACCGGTGCCACTCTCAACCCTCAGTTCTCAACTCTTCACTCTTAGTTCTTAACTCATCACTCTCCACTCTCCACTTTTTTCTCCTATCTTTGCACCAATCACAAAATGCATCACGCCATGAAGGGTATCATTCTCGCAGGAGGATCTGGATCTCGACTTCATCCCATCACCCTGGGAACCTCCAAACAGTTGCTTCCGATTTACGATAAACCGATGATCTATTATCCGATGTCTGTGTTGATGCTGGCAGGCCTTAGGGAGATCCTGATCATCACCACCCCCGACGAACCAGCTGCTTTCATCCGATTGCTGGGCAATGGCTCACAGTTTGGCGTTGAACTTCATTATGTTGTTCAACCATCCCCCGAC
>CAINVV010000207.1 GCA_903854235.1 uncultured Bacteroidia bacterium
CATTGCCAGCAGGGCCAAGTCTGAATTTTTGGCCAACATGAGCCATGAAATTCGAACACCCCTGAATGGAGTCATCGGCTTCACAGATCTGCTGATGAAGACGCCATTGAATAAAATTCAAAAACAATATGTCGAAAATGTGAATACCTCCGGTCATTCCTTGCTGGGCATCATCAATGACATCCTGGACTTCTCCAAAATTGAAGCCGGCAAGATGGAACTCGAGCTCATTCAATCGGATCTTATCGAAATCGCAGAACATACTTCCGATATCATCAAATTCCACGCTTCAGAAAAGGGTCTCGAGCTTTTGCTGAATATCCAACCGAATATCCCGCGTTTTGTCGTTGTTGATCCAATCAGGTTAAAACAAATACTGGTAAATTTGATAGGGAACGCCGTTAAATTTACGGAAGTGGGAGAGGTAGAGCTCAGTCTGTCCTACTCAAGGAAGGATGAAACAAAAGGAGAATTCAAATTCTCTGTGCGTGACACTGGAATCGGGATTAGTGAAATTCAACAAAAAAAGCTGTTCAAGGCTTTTGTGCAGGCTGATTCTTCTACTACCAGAAGATTTGGCGGGAGTGGCCTCGGTCTCACTATTTCCAGCATCCTGGTTGAGAAAATGGGTGGTAAAATTGAACTGGACAGTGAAATTGGGAAAGGCTCCAATTTCTATTTTACCTTGGAGCTGGACTATGAAGAGGGAGAAAAACCCGATTACAGTTGCCTGACTGGCATCGACAGGATTTTGGTTATCGACGACAACGACAACAACCGGATGATTCTTGAACATACCTTTAATAACTGGGGGATTGAATTTGTCGGAAGCGACAATGGCCTGTCGGCACTTAAAATCATCGAAAGGTCAAAAAAATTCGACGTAATCATCGTGGACTACCACATGCCCTATATCAATGGTCTCGATACCATCCGGATGATTCGGGATCAACTGAACCTCTCTTCAGAGGAACAACCGATCATTTTGCTGCACAGCTCTTCAGATGATCTTGCCATTTTTGAAGAATGTAAGAGGCTGGGAGTGCGATTCAACCTGACAAAACCAGTCAAATCGCAGGAGTTGATGTATTACCTGAAAAATCTTCAGAATCCTCCATCGCAGGATTTCAGGGAAAAATTGGCTGACCCGGTTGTTCCTTCCAAAGGAATAGACCATTCACCTGTAATTCTGGTCGTCGAAGATGTAGAGTTAAATATGATGCTGATCACCACCCTAATCCGGCAAATGATTCCCAAAGTGACAGTTTTGGAAGCAAGAAATGGAAAAGAGGCCACGGAAGTTGTCATTTCAGGCAACCCCGACCTCATTTTCATGGATGTACAGATGCCAGTTATGTCTGGAACCGAGGCTGCCGAAGCCATTCGCAGCCACGAAACGGGTCGTGGAACCAGAATACCCATTGTTGCGCTAACCGCAGGAGCCATCAAGGGAGAAAAGGAGAGATGTCTGGATGCCGGAATGGATGATTTCCTTACCAAGCCGATCGACAGGACGCTTTTGAATCAAATGCTGCAGAAACATCTCACTGTTTTTTACGAACTGGCAGGTAAAACAAATGCAACGGTTGGTCAAAAGACAGAAATGTTGCATTTTGATGAAGCCCTTTTCAGGGAGAACATAGGCAATAATCCGGTGCTCCTGGAAGAATTATTGAAGGTACTACCCATTCAGTTTGCCATAGATGTGCAAGCTCTTTCTACCTCCATCAGGGTGAAGGATATTTTTGGCGTACAACAAGCCGCCCACAGTATGCGGGGAGTTGCATTGAACATGTGTTTTACCAATCTTGCCGGATTGGCAGAAACCATTGAGATGGACCTTACGGATGATAATTTCGGAGAGATGGAGGAAATTTTTCAAGCCATCCTCCAGGAATGGGACTACCTGCAGCTTCTGATTCAGCGATTGTAGATGCCTCATATTCAAGTGAATGAGTCCATTTTTGCCCTAAACGAATGGTTGGATGCTGAATTCGGTATTCCCGGAAGTTTATTTTGAAATTTTGGCTGCTGCCTCATAAATCACAGATACCTTGTTGGTGGAAATGACATCAATCCCTGACTGAATGGCTTTCACGTAAGAGTCAGCATTCATATTGTTCCCAAAACCGTCGGAGAAAATCTTTACCCCCTTTGCATGGGCCTTGTCGATCATTTCTTTGGAAAGATCCTTCCAATTGGCATCCAGGGCATAAGGATGCAGGGCTTCAATCAATTTGTACAGATCCTTCCGGCTATCCAGACCCGGAAGGATTTTTGCATTCGGGGCCAATGCCCTGATCTGCGCGATTTGTTTCTCTTCATTGATGTAGAAAACAGAGCCCTCCAGCAACTGGTATTTTGAAAGAACCTCTATCAGTACCTTGGCATTGATCTCTTTGCAATCGACATAAAAAAAGGTTTTGTGACTGAATTTGGCGTTGTGTTCCGATAATAGCTGACAGGCTTCCTCCAGGGTTGGCACTTTCTCCGGGGCAAAGAAGGGATCAAACCATCTCCCTGAAGAAAGGGAGCGAACCTCTTCAAAATTCATTTGGTTGACCGGGCCCTTCCCGTCGGTCGTGCGATCCAGACTCCCATCGTGAAGGAGTACAGATTTGCCGTCGTGGGTCTGTCTGACATCCATTTCGATGAAATCTACTTCAAGGTCCAGGGCTATCCGCATCGCAGACAAGGTGTTCTCGGGGGCAAATTCATTGGCTGCCCTGTGTACTGCTACACCTACAACAGGTTTTTTGGCTGACCGGAAGATGGTCATACCGGCTTTGGTTTTTGCATACTCTGGTTTTGTAGCGAGGTAATCAGCCAACTTACCAGCGTCGTGGTTCAAAGGCGATTGGCCGGATACGAAACTCCCTACGGCCATCCCGAACGAGATACAAAATAAGATGAATAGCTTTTTCATGAAGTAGTTGAATGTAAGTAATTGAAATTGATTTAGATTCCTTAAAGCAGCTCATTGCTTCTCCCCCTAAGCCATTATCCTTTAGCCTTCTTTAGTTAATATACATGGCCCTGAAATCACTGGGTGTCATGTTGGTCCCTGTTTTGAATTGTCGGTTGAAATTGGAAATATTGTTGAAGCCCGATTCCATGCAGATCTGAGAAATGGGAATTCGGTTTTCCATCAATAGTTTTTTTGCGTGGCAGACTCTCAATTCGTTGAGGAAAGTCATAAAAGTCTTCTTGGTACTTTTTTTGAAATACTTGCAAAAGGCATGTGGAGTCATGTTTGCAATTTGCGCGATATCTTCAATCTGCAGTGGAACGTGAAAATTTTTGATCACATAGTGGTGTACTTTTTGCAATCGTACGAAGGAAGGGCTGTTGGCATCAAGGAAGGGTGTGCCGGATGAGAATTCTTCCGTAAGCAGTTTCCTGGATTCCGATCTGGCCAGCTCCGAGAGAATTTCGAGCATCAGGATGATCCTTTTGGGCCCTTTTTCACGGGTAAGTTCTTCCAGCATCTGTGGTATTTTGCTATCCGTGGCAGTTGGAAAGACGAGACCCGCCTGAGATTTTTTGAGCAATTCGTAGATCGGAATCATCTCCTGAATAGAAAAAAAATCTTTCCCAAGAAAATCCTCCGAAAACATCACCACAACTGCCTTCGACTGCATCAAGTCTGATTGATCGTGAATGGCATCGTTCTTCCAATAATGCGGAATATTTGGTCCTAGCAGGATGAGATCACCTTCCTGGAAGTTCTCGATGGTATCCCCTACAAAACGTTTCCCTTTGCTCTCAATCACATATTTCAATTCATATTCAGGATGGAAATGATATTCTGAATGAAACCGAGGTAATATTAACCTAGTGGCCACGAAAGATGATCCTTCGCTTAGCAGAATCTTCTGGTAGGTAGCTTTCATCTTTAATACATAATTGTTAATTAACCGATCAATAGTAGTTGTATTTTGACAAAATTATATTAATCTGTGATAATTAGACATTAAAATGAGATTAATTATTAAATTAAGTTTGTATGGTGAGGAGTTAAGAATTCAGAACTATTAAAATAGATCATCGGAATGAAAAAAGTGGTTATTCTTGGTTTTGGTTTTATGGGGATGACCCATGCCGAAAGTATTCTCAGGAATAGCGAAGTGGATTTGGTGGCTATCGTGGATAAGAATCCAAAAGCGGTCGAGGAGAAACTGCTCTCAACTACCGGCAATTTTGCTACAGGAACCATCCCTCAGGATCAGCTGACCAAGATTAAGCGTTACAGCAGTCTTGATGACTGTCTTGAATTCGAAGAACTGGATGCCGTGCTGATTTGCGTTCACACGGATCTGCACTATGAAATGACGAAAAAAGTACTTCTTCACGGGAAACATGTTTTTCTGGAGAAGCCATTCTGTTTAGATATGCGACAGGCGGAAGAGTTGGTCGCACTGGCCAGGGAAAAAGAACGGATCCTGATGATCGGACATGTGGTCCGGTTCATGCCTCCTTATCAAAAATTAAAAGAGTTTGTCGACAATGGGCAATTTGGGCCATTAAAATTTTTGTCCTTGTCAAGATATTCAGGTGTACCCGCCTGGGGTGAGTGGGTGGAACGGAGATCCTCCTTTGGATCAACCGGTGGCGCTCTTTTCGATCTGCTCATTCATGACATTGATTTCGTGAATTTTATGCTGGGCATTCCGGGTAGCATTGCCTGCAACTATCTTCCCGGCCTCCTGAGCAAACACGATTACATCAGTGCCTTGTGGAGTTATTTTGATAAAGATTTGAGAGTCAAAATAGAAGGAGGCAATATCTTTCATTCCAATTTCCCATTTCAGGCTGGATACATGGCCAGTTTTGAAAATGCCAGCATGCAATATTCCACGCTATTCGGTGATGTGATTCGCATTGCCACAGACTCCATCCTGGAAGAGATTCCTTCGGGACAGGCGGGGGATGGATTCTACAATGAGATTGCCTATTTTGCCCAGTGCATCAACCAGAACAGGCCACCCGTCGAGTGTATGCCTGAATCTGCACTTCAGACGATACAACTATGCTATGATCATTTATAACTAACTGCAGAAATGAGAGAAGAATTAGCTATCAATGGAGGACCAAAAACGGTGGAAAGAGACTTTGAGTGGCCTCTTTATGATGAAACGGATGTCAATTGCGTGGCTGAAATTGTACGGAGTGGCAAATGGGGAAATCCTGATTGCGGGGGAGAAGTAGCGCAATTTGAAAAAGAGTTTGCCGAATTCTGTGGAACAAAGTATGCCCTGAGCTGCGTCAATGGTTCAGTGGCCCTTCGCCTGGCATTGATTGCCTGTGGGGTCAAACCCGGAGATGAAGTGATTGTTCCTCCTTATACTTTTATTGCCACTGCCTCCATTGTCATCGAAGCCAATTGCGTCCCCGTTTTCGTCGACATTGATCCGAGGACCTATAATCTCGATGCTTCCAAAATTGAGGCAGCCATCACTTCCAGAACAAAAGCGATTATTCCGGTTCATTTTGCGGGCCAAGCCTGCGAGATGGACGAAATCCTGGCGGTTGCAGCGAAAAATGGCTTAAGGGTGATTGAGGATGCCTGCCACGGCCACGGTGCTGCCTACAAGGGCAAGAAACTAGGTTCCATCGGGGATGCCGGTTGTTTCAGTTTTCAATCCTCCAAGAACCTGACCAGTGGCGAAGGAGGAATGGTGGTGACCAATGACGACGCCCTTTTTCAAATGATGAATTCCCTGCGAAATGTTGGCCGGGTAGAAGGGGGAGCTTGGTACGAACACCATCATGCCGGATGCAACTACCGGATCACTCAATTTCAGGCAGTGTTACTCTCAAACCAGTTGAAAAGGCTGGAAGAGCAAACCTTAAAGCGACACGAAAATGGAACGTACCTCAATGAACTGCTGGAAGCGATTGAGGGGATTACACCCTTGACCAGAGGACTGGGAGAAACCATTCACAGCTATCATATCTACATTTTCAAATACGACAGATCCAAATTTAACGGGGTTTCAAAAGTGGATTTTTCAAAGATGCTAGCGGCAGAGGGAGTACCTTGTTTTATGGGTTATCCACAACCTTTATACAAGCAGCCGCTGTTCCAAAATAGAAATTTCATGTGTTATGCTATTCCGGAAACTGTTGATTATACCAATGTTTGTTGTCCGGTTACCGAAAAGGCGTGCGACGAAGAGGCTGTATGGATATTTCAGAATACGATGTTGGGAACCAAACAGGACATGGAGCTTTTTGCTTCAGCAATAGTAAAAATTCAAAAATCAGTCAATCAGTCATAAAAATCAGAAACCTACTCTTACGAATTTCAAGTTAAGTCAGCTAATGATTTGTATCCGTCAACTACTACTATTACTATTTTTTACAAGTTTTTTATCTGACAGAGCAAAGGTTGCCCATCGCGGGCAACCTTTTATCATTTAATTTCAGTTCGATATTCTATTGCAAATCCCATATTTTCCTACAACTCTTCGTAGGTAGTGTCTACAAAGTTACCATTGCCCGGACCCTTGGGCATCTTTCTGATCCGCCAGCCGAGGGTCAATTGCAACAATCCGTAGATCAGCAGAATGGCGCCCAGAAATTTGAAGATTTTTTCCGCACTTTCGATTGGATGAACAAGCAGGAAGACTCCTCCGGATATCATCAGTAATCCGAATACCAGGTAGATCCACGACCAGATTGACTTTGATAGGGAACCGATCGCCCCGAAAAACTGCATGAGCCCCATCAGCAAAAAGAGCACACCGAAGAAAAATCCAAAGATCTTTACAATGACCCATGGCGAGAGAAGAAACAAAAGTCCCCACAAAATGGTGAAAAATCCCTGGAAAGAGGTGCCGAAATTGACTCCTCTGCTGTTTTTTCTGCCTGAAAACAGCAGACTGAAGATCCCACTAAGCAGGATCATGGCCCCAATGGTCATGATCACGGACTTGAGCGTCAAATTGGGGACGACCAAAAAAGTTATCCCAATGGCGATGGTCAGAATCCCTCTGATGAAGGCGTTTTGCGGAGTGGACAAAAAGGATAGTCTCATTTGCTGGATCTTTGGTTTTCAATTCTGTTGTTCCTGAATTTGTAGCAAACAATATTAGAAATTATTTGGTAAGAAATGGTTAAAATACCACCAATTTGGAAAGAGTTTATTTACTAACTTTCCGCCAACAAATCAGCAGTCAATGAGAAATATAACTAAATTTTGCTGCCTGGCGGTCATTTGGTCGATGGGGCTATTCATGATTCATTCCGGAGATTTAAAGGCCCAGGATGCCCGCAATTACACCAATTATGTGAACCCATTTCTGGGAACCGATTTCTTTGGGCATACCTATCCGGGAGCTGCACTGCCTTTTGCCATGGTGCACGTTAGTCCGGATTGCAATACCAGTGGGTGGACCTACAGTGCAGGCTATACCTATTCGGATCAGTCGATCATCGGATTCAGTCACACCCATTTCAGTGGTACCGGGATGGTAAGTGGCGGAGATATTTTGCTCCAGCCTTATGTCTCAAACAAGTTGAAAATTGTGCCCGGTTCTGGTGAGAATCCAGATGATGGATACCGTTCCAGATTTGACCACAAGGAGGAGTCAGCCTCTCCTGGTTACTACTCCGTTTATCTGAAGGACAATCTCGTTAAAGTGGAACTCACAGCAACCCAAAGGGCAGCGATGCACCGTTATACCTTTCCCGCCAGCTTGAATGCCAGGGTGATTCTGGACATTGGTCATCAAATCGGATCCACTCCTTCGACAGGGAAATCCAGGGTCGATATCATCAACGACCACCTGGTGGAAGGATGCAAAAGTACGGAACGGGGAAATATCTATTTTGTGGCTGAGTTCAGCAAACCCTTTGAATACTATGGAACCTTCGATGCCACCTACAAGACACCGGAGTCGGGGGGAAGCATTTTCCCTTATAAAAACAGTGAAATAGGGGACAAAATCGGGGCATTTGTTACTTTCCAGACCACCGATAAGGAGCAGATAGTAATTAGGCTCGCTATCTCCTACATCGATTTGGAGGGGGCGCGAAAAAATTTGAAAAAGGAGATTCCCGACTTTGATTTTGACAGGGTCAGAAATGAGGCCGACAAAATCTGGAACAAAGAGCTTTCCAGAATTGAGATATCCGGAACAACAGACAAAAAGTATGAGATTTTTTATACGGCTGTTTACCATTCCCTTCTGGCACAATATATTTCGCAGGATGTAGATGGCAGGTATTTTGGGATGGATGGCAAGGTGCATACGGCAGTTGGCTATGATTTTTACGGCTCCTTCTCCTGTTGGGATACTTATCGTTCGCAACATCCTTTTCTTACCCTGATTGCTCCAGATCACGTGAATGACTTCCTGAAGTCGATTGTGGCCAAGGCCAAGGATTTTGGCTGGATGCCTGCCCAGCATTTTCTGAATGTGTATGGGGAAGGAATGGTGGGCGACCACCTGATCCCCATCCTGGTAGATGCCTATATGAAGGGATTCAGGGATTTTGATGCAGAATTTGCCTATCAGGCTATCCGTAATAAGGCCATGGAACTTCCGAAACCACCTGTACCGCTTAGTGCCGGTCGCTCCGGATTGGAATTTTATTTGAAACTTGGATACGCGCCCATCGACAAGGTGACGGAAGCCGTACCCAATACACTGGAACTGGCCTACGACGACTGGTGTATTGCCCAAATGGCCAAAGCTCTTGGAAAGAATGCAGACTATGATATCTTCATGAAGCGTGCGCATAACTACAAAAATGTTTGGGATGGCAGCGTAGGGTTTATGCGTCCAAGGAAAGCCGACGGCTCTTTTCTGGAGGCACTGAATGGCAGGGAACAGGTGATTGATACAGTCGGGAAGCACACCTATTACCGGTATTTTGATCCCCTTTTGGTGGGAAGACGGCCTTCGCGGCACTATACGGAATCGAATGCCTGGCAATACATCTGGTCGGTGCAGCACGATGTAAAGGGATTGATCGATTTGTTTGGCAGCAATAAAAAATTCAACGACAAACTCGACAAGTTTTTTACGATGGATCCCAACATCACTCCTCCAAAATATGTGGGAGTGGTGGGAACAATCGGGCAATATGTTCACGGAAATCAGCCGTCCCATCACGTTGCCTATCTTTATAACTATTCGGGGGAACCCTGGAAAACCCAGGAAAGGGTACGGCAGGTTTGTGAACAATTGTACCGGTCTGGTCCGGGTGGAATATGTGGAAATGAGGACATGGGATCACTCTCTTCGTGGTTTGCGCTAAGTTCCATGGGGATTTATGCAGTCACTCCCGGGATTCCTGTCTACAACATCGGATCTCCGCTCTTTGAGAAGGTGGTTTTACATCTACCGGGAAACAAAATATTCGTCATTCAGGCCAACCATAATTCGGCAGAAAACAAGTACATCCAATCTGCAACTTTGAACGGAAAGACCTTTGACAGGAGCTGGATCTGGCATGAAGAGATTGTCAAAGGCGGGAATCTGGTTTTCGAGATGGGAGCTGAGCCGAACAAGAAATGGGGGATTGGCACTCCGCCACCCTCTATGACCCGGTAAATAATAAAAAATCATTCTAAATTATTTCGAGGACAAATGGATATTCTTTTTTTCGAACGCCTCATTAGTAAGTTCTAATGTCTTGTATGATTTGACTTCAGAGGTAGTTTGGATGAGATTTTCCTTCAATACGCGATCAATTCTTACGGGTATTGAATTTTTTGAGAAATGCAACGTTTTGGTATCCATTTACTGAAGTTTTATATTTGCCCCCCGAAAGATTGGAAAAGATCGTATCTATCAATTTGATCTTCCCCGTGACTCCGGGATTGCATACCAAACCGAATTTTAACAATGGATCACGCAGATTCAACAGGGATATAAAAGAACCACTAAAACAAATTATTTATACAATGAAGGGTTTGAAAATAATTGTATTGGCCAAACAGGTTCCCGACACCAGAAATGTGGGGAAAGATGCCATGAAGGCCGACGGAACCGTCAACAGGGCCGCACTTCCTGCTATCTTTAATCCGGAAGATCTCAATGCACTGGAACTGGCTTTGAGGGTAAAGGATTCGGTTCCCGGGACTACCATTACCATCTTGACCATGGGGCCGGGCAGAGCTGCGGAAATTATACGCGAAGGTTTGTATCGTGGTGCTGACAGCGGTGTTTTGCTGACAGACCGTGCATTTGCCGGTTCCGATACACTGGCAACTTCGTATGCGCTGGCGCAGGCCATCCGGGAAATGGGACATTTTGACCTGATTGTTGCCGGCAGGCAGGCGATTGATGGGGATACCGCTCAGGTTGGACCACAGGTCGCAGAGAAGTTGAATTTGCCACAGGTTACCTATGTAGAGGAAGTCCTCTCGGTTGAAAAGTCATCCATTGTGATGCGTCGCCGTCTGGACAATGGGGTAGAAACGGTAAAATCGCCACTTCCGATGCTCCTTACCGTGAATGGAAGTGCACCGGATTGCCGTTCCAGAAACGTGAAAATGCTGATGAAATACAAGCATGCCAGAACGATCACCGAAAAACAGGAGGCGACAGAAGATTATACCCATTTATACGATACGCGTCCGTTCCTTTACATCCGGGAGATGACGGTCGGAGACATCAAGGCAGATGCAGACCAGCTTGGATTGACAGGATCGCCTACCAAGGTAAAGAAAATCGACAATGTGGTGCTGCAGGCAAAAGATGCCAAAAAGTTGACCACTGCCGATGAAGGGATCAATGAATTGATGAAAGAACTGATTGAAAGCCACGTGATCGGCTAAAGATATCCACACTTTAAACATTTGATGAATGAACAACATATTTGTATACTGTGAAGTTGAAGAGGGGGTAATTTCCGAAGTAAGCCTCGAACTTCTTACGAAGGGCCGCAGTCTGGCCAATCAGCTCGGCTGCCAATTGGAGGCGGTTGTGGTTGGTTCCGGACTAAAAGGCGTGGAAAAGCAGGTAATTCCCTTTGGTGTTGATGTGGTTCATGTGGCCGATGATGCCCGACTGGAGCCCTATACCACTTTGCCTCATGCAGCCATTTTGAACAAGCTTTTTGCCGAGGAGAAACCCCAAATCGCACTTATGGGTGCAACACCCATTGGAAGGGATCTGGGTCCGCGCGTCTCTTCTGCCTTACACAGTGGATTGACCGCCGACTGCACCAGCCTTGAGATCGGGGATCACGAGGATAAAAAGGCCGGAATGGTATACAAGGATCTGCTGTACCAGATCAGACCCGCCTTCGGAGGAAACATCATTGCCACCATTATCAATCCAGATTGCCGGCCGCAAATGGCCACGGTCCGTGAAGGGGTGATGAAAAAAGAGAAAATCAATGCCAACTATCCGGGTGTTGTTAAAATTCTGGAAGTAGCCAACTATGTCACAAACCTTGATTTTGCTGTTCAGATCATCGAAAGGCATACTGAAAAGAAAAAAATCAACATCAAGGGGGCATCCATCGTTGTTTCAGGTGGATATGGCGTTGGCTCAAAGGAGAATTTCAAATTGTTGTATGATCTCGCAGCCGTATTGGGAGCAGAGGTGGGTGCTTCGCGTGCCGCCGTGGATGCCGGTTATGCCGAGCACGACCGGCAGATCGGACAAACTGGAATCACGGTGCGTCCCAAGCTTTACATTGCCTGCGGTATCTCTGGTCAGGTTCAGCACCGGGCCGGAATGGAGGAATCTGCCCAGATCATCTCCATCAATTCGGATCCTGAAGCGCCTATCAATTCTATCGCTGATTACGTGATTACAGGTGATATCTCTGAGGTCATTCCAAAGATGATCAAGTATTATAAATTAAATACGAAGTAAATTGTGGTTGAATCGGGGAATCCCCAATAACATCATTCAATATGGCAAATTTTTATAACGATAATAAAGATCTGAAATTTCATTTGAATCACCCAATGATGCACAAATTGGTGTCATTGAAAGAAAGAAATTTCGTTGACAAGGAGAAATATGATTTTGCTCCTTTGGATTTTGAAGATGCGATGGACAGTTACGATCGTGTACTGGAAGTCGTGGGTGAGATCAGTGGCGAGATCATCTCTCCGAATGCGGAGAGCATTGATGCAGAAGGTCCACAGGTGATTGACGGACATGTGAAGTATGCCCGTGGTACCCAAGAAAATCTTGATGCCTTGATAAAGGCAGGTTTGATGGGAATTACGCTACCGCGAAGGTTCGGCGGATTGAATTTTTCGATTGTTCCCTATATCATGGCCGCCGACATTGTTTCAAGATCCGATGCCGGATTCGTCAACATCTGGGGTTTGCAGGATTGTGCCGAAACGCTGAACGAGTTTGCCTCCGAGGAACAGAAGATGCATTACCTGACACGGGTAGTGCAAGGTGAGACCATGGCCATGGACCTGACGGAACCAGATGCAGGTTCAGATCTTCAGGCAGTACAATTGAAGGCCCATTTCGACGAGAAGAAGGGTACCTGGATCTTGAACGGCGTAAAGAGGTTTATCACCAACGGAGATGGCGACATTGCACTGGTATTGGCCCGTTCGGAAGAAGGAACCCGGGATGGCCGCGGACTCTCCATGTTTGTCTATGACAGGCAAAGTGGTGGCGTGATCGTGCGTCGTATCGAGCATAAAATGGGGATCATTGGTTCACCAACCTGTGAATTGGTATTCAAGAATGCTCCAGCTGAGTTGATTGGATCCCGCAAAATGGGGTTGATCAAATATGTGATGGCACTGATGAATGGTGCTCGTTTGGGAATTGCCGCCCAATCTGTAGGTATTTCGGAGGCTGCCTATCGGGAAGCCTTACAATATGCAAAAGAGCGGAAGCAGTTTGGAAAATCGATTATTGAATTCCCTGCTGTCTTTGAAATGCTTTCGGTGATGAAAGCCAAACTTGATGGGTCCCGTACCTTGCTGTATGAAACCTCCAGGTTTGTCGATCTTTACAAGACCTACGAACAAATCTCAGAAGAGCGCAAACTGGAAGCCACCGAGCGCACGGAAATGAAAGAGTCGCAACGTGTGGCAGATCTTTTCACTCCACTTGTAAAAGGTATCACTTCGGAGTATTGTAACCAGAATGCCTATGATGCAGTTCAGATTCACGGTGGATCCGGATTCATGAAGGATTATCCCGTCGAAAGAATCTACCGTGATGCCCGAATTACCTCCATTTATGAGGGTACCACGCAGCTTCAGGTTGTAGCAGCCATCCGTGGGGTTACTACGGGTGGGTACATCAAACAGATCAGGGTTTATGAAAAGGCTGAGCTGAAACCTGAACTCGAAAAGTTCAGAAGAATCCTGATCTCGCTGACGCAGGATTACGAAGAGGCGGTCGAAAAAGTGGTTGCAACAGGTGATGATGAGTTCATCGACCTACACGCCCGCAGGATGGTTGAGATGGCTGGATACATCATCATGAGCTATCTTTTGGTGATTGATGCCAACCGTGACAGTCTTCACCTCAGATCCGCACAGGTGTTTAACAAGATGGCAAAAGGGGAGGTTAAGGCCAGAGCCGAGTTTATTCGGGCTTCTTCTGTTGAAGACATAGGACTTTACAAGTATTAATCCTCGCTGAAATCATATATAGAGCCGGATAATTTCCGGCTTTATTGCTTTAATGATCATGTAGTCAGCACAATGTAATTTAGTTTAATTAAGGTTAAAAAAATCCAAACAGCGCATTGCAGGAATACAAAAGTGTATATCTTTGCACCCACGTTTAAGAACAAAATGTAGCCTAGCTGCAGGGGAATTTTTAAACTAAGTTCTTTGAGTGCAGCCATCCAAATTTTTGTTTAAAATATCGGATGTTACATGGGGCACAATTTTTTTTAAAGAAACCTTATAAAAGGTTTGTTTAGGATAAAAAAACGCTTTACATTTGCACTCCCTTTCGGGGTGAATCGCTGAGAGGTGATGAACGGAAGATAGGGGGAATCGAGAGAAG
>CAINVV010000208.1 GCA_903854235.1 uncultured Bacteroidia bacterium
GTACGTCCTGTTCTCCTTGATGACATAAAGAACGTGCTTGATGACGGAGGGTTCACCGATTCTTTCGGGGACAGGAACAGCTTCCACTTTTTTTCTGGGCAGTTTGGCTGTGAGGTCAAGTCTGAACTGAAGATTGGCAGTTTCTACACGCTCGGTAAACGATTTTAGCTCCTTTTTCCCGGGAGCAGGAATGATGGAAATGGAGGCCATCTCCTTGTGTGAGTTGTATTTTGGCTTAGTGGATCCTTCGGTATAGAAGGGGATGCCGGATCCTGAGGCTTCGATGTTAGCGACATAGATCAACCCTTCCCTGGATATGGTGGCGGCTCCCGGATAGGCACCCGTCGGAATGAATCCCAGAACTTTGCTGTTTTTATCCATGGTGCCTGTGGTTGAAAGTTGCCCCAGGGCTACGACGGCAAGGGCATTGTCCATCCCGTTGCAGACATAAAGTGTTTTATTGTCGGGAGTCAGAGCCAATCCGTTGGGGGAATCTCCCCAATAGGTATTCTCCCCGGCATTTAGCCTGACAGAAATCGTTTCGGTCACCAGATCGGTCGTGGTTGAAATGACGCTCACCTGATCGCTGTTGGCATTGGAAACATAGACAAATTTTTGATCGGATCCCGTGATCAGATCGTTGGGATGCAACCCTACCGGGATCTCTTTCAGTATGGAGCCTGTGGCTGGATCCAGCACAGATACGGTTCCTTCACGGGTAGCTCCGTTGAGGTCATTCACCCTGGCACTCCCCCAGGGTACTCCGGCAACGCTCTTGTCGCTGATGGTAGGTTGGCCACCTGCCCAGTTGGTGACATAAATTTTTTCATTGGCTTTGGTGATGCCGAATGGGGCAACTCCGACCGATGTTGACCAATATATTTTTTTGGTATCAGGATTCACTTTTACCACCTTGTTGTTTCCATTCAGCACCACATAGAGGGCGGGCTGGCCCGATTCGTTCTGATAGAGCACTTCGTTGACCAGGGAGGTTTCAGCAGGAGCCTCTTTTTCAAATGGAATATTATCTGCATCTGTAAATTTACCGTTGCCCCAGGTGGCCTTGATGACCACGGAATTCTCCTTCCCGACGGCTCCCCAGAAGAGTTGAGAAAGATTCCCTTCCTGTCTCCAGCAGATGCCAGAAAAAGTATTCATGCGAACAAGACCCTTGAAGTAGTCGTTTAGCTGGAAAGTAGATACAATTTTATTTGTAGCGGCAGAAACTACCACCACCTCATATCGGCCCTCAATGGCCAGCCATTTCCCGTCAGGTGAAAGGGCCACATCCAGTGCGTGGTTTTCCTGTTCCTTGTTCCCAAAAGTAATTTGGGTCCCGGCAGGATCAATCCAACGGTTGTAGGGAAGCAGCACAGGGGTTTGAGCCGGGGAGAGGGTCTTTCCCTCGTAGCTGGACAGGTATTGATTTTGGCCTTTGGTTTTTTTTGCCAATTGACCATTCATGTTGAAAGCAGAGGCAAGTAATAGCAGTAACAACAGTAGTTTTGGGAATTTCATGGGTAGTAGTGACTAAAATGACTAAAATGACTAAAGTGCCTAAAGTTAGTTATTTGTTGGATTTGAGAAATGTTGGGATAGAATTATATGCCATGAAAAAATCACAAGAGTTCTTTATTCCCAAGTACTTTAGGCACTTTAGTTCATTTTAGTCACTCTAGCTCACTTATTTTACCAACTCCAGGAAACTTTTCTCCATGGTCGATTCTTGTTCGTGCAGGGTAATTAGGGTCAGGTTGTTCTTCACCGCGAGCCTGAAAATGGCTGCTCTCAAATCGTCTGCATCACTGGAAAGGTAAAATTTCCCTGAGCTTGATTGTTCGGTTTTTGCGACACCTTCCAGAGAATCAAAAATTCGGACCGAGACTGGCTCACTGAACTCGACAACGATCTTTCTGATTTTTTGCAGCGAAATATTTCTGATTTTTTCGGGAGTTTCGAGGGCGACCACCTTCCCCTGATTGAGAATGAGTACCTTGTCACAAATGGCCTCGGCCTCCTGCATGATGTGGGTAGAGAAAAGAACGGTTTTGTTGCTGCTGATATTGCGGATGAGTTGCCTGATTTCAACCAGTTGTGCGGGGTCAAGCCCGGAGGTGGGTTCATCCAGAATCAGCAGGGCTGGATCGTGAATCAATGCCTGCGCCAAACCGACCCTCTGGCGGTATCCTTTTGACAGGGATCCTATTTTTTTGGAAATCTCGGCTTCCAGTCCGGTCATTCCTATGATCTCATCGATTCTTTTGTTTCGGTTGGAAATCTGGTACAACCCTGCCACCAAACGAAGGTACTCCCTGACATAAAGATCTAAGTAAAGCGGATTATTTTCGGGAAGATAGCCGATCAATTTTTTGATCTCTTGATTATCCGGATCCACCAAAAGATCATTGATCCGGACATTCCCGGAGGTAGGTCGCAGGTATCCGGTGATAATTTTTAACAAGGTGGATTTACCGGCTCCGTTGGGTCCCAGAATTCCCAATACGGTTCCTGAATCGACTGAAAATGAAATCTGATCTAGTGCGAGCTGTGCTCCGTATATTTTGGAAATACCCTCAACTTGAACTGACATGCGGTAGAAATTTTGGATCAAATTTATTCAAAATAAAAGGATAAATTTGCTTCTGTAATTGTGAAAGTTAAATAGTGCAAGGAAGGATGGTCCTAACCAATAAATCGTCCATCTGAATATTTGCAGAATTTTAACGAGGCTTTTTACCAAACTACAAAACAGATTATTTTCGCATGGAAGGAGAAGTGTTAAGAATCTCCATTTTTAACCAGATTTAAGCATCTTATTCCATCGGGCCTTTGAAAGATAACTTATCAGAAGATGAACCAAGGATTTAACTATATCGCCAATTTGTTGCAGTACAAACGTCAGGAGACTGCGCTTGTCACAATTGGTACCGTATTGATGGGTTCAGGCCAGCCGATCCGTATTCAATCCATGACGGATACAGACACCAATGATACGGAATCTACAGTTAATCAAATAATTAAAATTATCGACGCAGGGGCGGACCTAGTCAGGGTTACCGTTCAGGGAATCCGTGAAGCCGAAAATCTAAAAAATATTCGCAACGAGCTCGATCAAAGGGGCTACCTTCAACCCATCTGTGCGGACATCCATTTTAATCCGGCAGCCGCAGACCTGGCCATCGAACACGTCGAAAAAGTAAGGATCAATCCGGGGAATTTCTACGACAAGCGTGCGGTCTTTGAGAAATTGAATTACACGGATGATGAATACCGGCTGGAACTCAAGAAAATCGAAGAACGCTTTGTTCCTTTCATCCGCAAATGCAAGGAAAGGGGAATAGCTCTGCGCATCGGCGCCAATCAAGGTTCCCTCTCCGATCGTATCATGAGCAGGTATGGCGATACCCCGGCCGGAATTGTTGAGTCTGTGATGGAATTTCTTCGCATCTGCAAAGCGGAGGATTACCACAACATCGTCCTTTCCATCAAGTCCAGTAACACCCGAATAATGGTTTACACTGTTCGGTTGATGAACTATAAAATGAGGCTGGAGGAGATGCACTATCCCTTCCACATCGGTGTCACCGAAGCAGGGGAAGGGGAAGATGGCCGGATCAAGTCGGCTGTTGGCTCAGGAGCCTTGCTTGCCGATGGAATTGGCGATACCATCCGGGTTTCGCTGACAGAAGATCCGGCAGATGAGATCCCATTCGCCCGCAAGCTGGTAGCGGTTTTCAAGGACCGGGAGTCCCATTCTGCCATCACGGCACCGCTGGTCGCACAGACCAATCCCTTTGAATACGAACGGCGGTCGAACCGGCCCGTCAACGACATAGGTGGAAAAAAACCCGTTGTGGTCGTCGCTAATCTCAACGATTACAGTCTGGATGAGATCAAAACTATCAGTTCCGGTACTGAACCCGAATATTTTTACGATGGGAAACAAATACTGGACCGTACAGGCAAAGAGTATCCCATTATCACCCTGGAGGAGTATCTTTACAACGATTTTTATTCCAGTCAGATGCGTTTTGTGCGCGTCAACAAGGCCGAATACGACCGCTTCAAGGAACGAAATCCGGAGACCATCGAGAAACTGAAGCGCGAACGCAAGATGGTGCTGATCATGGAGAGCAACAACCTCAACAGCCTGGGCGAGTTGCGTGCCTTTTTCCTGGAACTGGATGCCCATATTTGCAAGATCCCTGTAATCATACACAGAGCATACAAGAAAAATAACTACGAGGATCTATTGCTGGCGGCCTGTACCGATCTGGGCGGACTGTTTATCGATGGATACGGAGATGGCATCATGATTTCCAATTCCGGCAATATCGGATACAATGAATTGAAAAACCTCTCCTTCGGAATCCTTCAGGCTAGTCGGATGCGGGTGACCAAAACGGAGTTCATCTCCTGTCCGGGATGCGGACGAACCCTTTTTGACTTGCGGGAAACCGTGGCCGAAATAAAGCGCAATTTCAACCACCTTAAAAATCTGAAGATTGGGGTGATGGGTTGTGTCGTCAATGGTCCGGGCGAAATGGGTGACGTAGATTATGGATATGTTGGAGCAGGAAAGGGTTCCATCAACCTCTACAAGGGCCAAAAACTGATACAACGGCACGTTCCCGTGGAACACGCTGTGGAAGAGCTGAAAAAGCTGGTCAAGGAGAGTGGCGAGTGGAAAGAGCCAAAACGATAGATGGGAACAGAGAGGGGGAATCTGGCCTTGGTGTATGTACCGATAAAATGGTATCGAACCTATACTTTCAGTAGCCGTTTTTTTCGAGATAGCGTGGCAGGCTTTGAATCAGTGTTCCGGCAGTAATGTGCAGTACCTTCATCCCAAGCTTTTCTGCTTCATCCGTATTGATCTGTAGATCATCAATGAACAGGGTCTCCGTTGGATCGATCTGTGCATCCTGCAGCACAGCGTAAAAAGCCTCAGGATTGGGTTTCCTGAAGCCGATCTCGTGTGAATAGTAACATTTTTCAACTACCTGGTCGATCGAAAAACCGTGCGAATCCTGAAAGATCTCCCTGAATCGTTTCACGTGAAGTTCGTTGGTATTGCTCAGTACATAGATTTTGTATTTCTTTCCCAGCTCTTTCAGATAGTCCACGTTCTCAACAGGGAAATCCAGCAACATGGCATTCCAGGCAAAATCAATCTGCTGGTCGGAAGGACTTCCCGGCAATACCTGTCTCATCCCTTCCCTAAATTGTTCTTTTGTATCCACTCCGGTTTCCAGATTTTCAAAGATGAGGTATCCGCTGTGCGTAATCCCCTTCCAGTTCTCCTCTGCCCAGCCTAAATCGGCAAAGGCTTTTCTGGTTTTCGACATATCGAGGTTAAGGAGGACTCCTCCCAAATCAAACAGGATGTTTTTTAGCATAAATATTTTGGAGGAATAGTAAGATTGAAATGTTAAATTCAAAAACCATTTAAAATTTTTCGGCTAGTAAGATAGGGTCGTAATTCGAGGGGCAATTTAAACGTAGTTATTTTTTCATCATTTCCCGTAATGCCTTTTCGTTTTCAGCCGACCAATACCTGCAGTCGAGCTGGATAAAGACGGAAGAATAGGGTATGACCTCCTCCGTTTTAAGTACCACTACTTTGAAAAGTTTGGAAGCCTTGTCGATTTTCACAAATACGGAGTCGTGCAATAGGGTTTGAGGAACCAGATCCCTTAAGTTCTTCTGCATTTGCTTCCGGTAGCCTTCAATGTAGGGAACCATTTGGGGCGTAATGAATTCCAGCTCCTTGTCGGTGTAAACGTTGGGACGTACGTGCAGGGATCTATCGATCTTCTGAAGGGTAAACTGCAAAACATCCTGCAGCGATTCGCCCGTATTGATTACGGTGATTCCGGAAGCGGTCTGGGCAGGGAAGGCTTTGTCGACGACCAGAATCCAGTTCCTGTGACCCAAAAGGGGGAGTTCATCGTTTAACTGTTCCTTCCAGCCTTTCTCGGAAACGGCAGATTTCCCCGGAAGGAAAAAATCACAGGAGTTGAAGCAAAGAACCAGAAACAATAAATACCAACCAATTTTCTTCATGACGCAAATCTTTAATTGTTTATTCCACGTAAGTGAAAGCTCTTCCCACGAAAGTACACAAACTATTTATTTTAAAAATGCAGGCGGGCTTTCCCAAAATCTTTCGAAGTAGCTACCGCGATGCCTCTTTGATCAATTTTGTTTACCGCACAATAAAAATGGTAGACCACACCTTTGTAATGAACGACAGACGACTTATGAGCAAACAGGTTGTCGTAGGATTCAGAAGGGGCGACAAGGTCGGCTCCGGTCCAGTCTGTCCAATAAGTCAGATCGTAGGAACAGGCGAAACGGTTAAAGGCTCCTCCCTTGTCTTTCCAGAAAGCCCCAAAATAGAACATAACCCAGAGGTGGCCCATCTTTCGGATCTGTGCATCGCCTGTGATTCCCATGTGGTGATCGAGTACCGGATTCGATCCATATCGTTTCCAGTGAACCATATCGGCTGAAAGTGCAATACCTATTCTTTCGGCAGATCTGGCCGTATCCAATTTATTTCCCTTGGCATTGTAAAACATCACGAAAGGTTGCCCCATGATTTTGTCCTTGTCCCAAAAAACAGAACTCTTGTAGAGGACCTGATTGTCCCACCAGGCACTCCCCTTATCGCCTGCAGCCAGAACCGGCTCCACTTCAGGTTGCCACTCAACAATTGAATTGATTCGCTCTTTTGTCGAAGCGATACCGATGCTGATTGGAGGAGTTTCGTATCCCCTTGCCCCACCACCAATGTAGGAAATCCAGTACCTCCCTTTGTATTTTTTCACTTTCTGTCTTCCCTCCCAGTCAGGATCTACAAGGGCAACATAACCTGCCCGCTGGTTGCAATCCCAGTGTGAACTGTCGGAAAAGGAGAGGATCTTACCCATTGTTTTCCAATGGAGCAGATCTCTGCTTTTGGCGAGCCAGGTCTCATATCCCCTTCCTGCCTTTCCGGTTTTTCCATTGAATACGATGTAGGTCATGTACCATTTTGAGTGGTACCTGAACACCGTGGGTGAGTCGGTTTTGCTGTTGTCATCGTCTGGACAGAGCACCAGACCGTATTTGTAAGGAGTCTTGACGGTTTCATAAACCTGTTGCATGGTTTCGGGAGAGACGGCTTGCTGGGCAAAACAAGAAATGCCTGCTAAAACCAATCCCAGGGAAACCATCATTTTGAAAGGCATCATGAGTTCAATTCATATTAATTTTTTGCATGATTGAATCGTACCATTGCTCCGTTTCTTATTGGGAAATCACACTGAACGGTTCAAACAAACCATAATCAAGCAGATAATATTGATCCGGGGATGGAAGGGAGGCTGGAGCGACATCCCAGTCTCCGGGACCGATGATCCATCTACCGGCACTGCTTTTGTAGAAGAAACCGAAGGTATTTTTCAGGCTGCCAATCACCTCTACACCTATCATATTTTCCCCTGATTGAAGGTTGGCTGGAAGTTCCATCTCATAGGGAGGTTTGGTGATCAGTCCTGACTTCACACCGTTCAGGTAGACTACCGCCATGGTCCCGTTCCATTTGTTGAGTTGAATTTTGTAGAACTTGCCCTGTTTCAACGTCAGGTATTTTTGGGTGTAAAGCACTTTTTGCGCATAGAATGGAAAGCCCTGATTTTTCCAGGAACCCAATGTGTTCAGTGTTCCATTGGTGACTTCAAAACCCTGTTTCAGTGGGTTCAGTTTGAATTTCCCAACCAGGTAGGCAGGCATTATTTCTGCGTGAATCGACATTTTCCCCGCTTTTAGCGTGAGGGTATTTTCCCCTTTCTGAAGATGGTCTCCGACCGGGAATCGGTAGAATTCTCGATCAATCCACCACTTGTCTGACCTGGAGAGTTTCACTCCGTTGAGGAAGAGGTCCCATAATTCGGGCCTTTCGATGACCACATCTGTGGTTGCCAGGCTTTGGAGATTGGCAGTTGCTGCGACATTGAAATGATAGGACACTTCAAACCCGGAGCCTGTTTTGAAGGTATCGAGGGCCATATAATCCTGCCGGTACTGAATCTTGTGCTGCCAGGGATTGCCCATTTTGAATCCGCTGCTGTCGAATAATGCATGCATGGCTTTCATGAAATAGGTTTCCTTCAGATCGAGTTTTTTTCCTTTCAAGTCTACAAAATCTATCACCAGTACATTGTCTGCCTCTTGTTTTACCGAAGTCTCCATTTTTTCGGTTACAAGACTTTCAATGGGAACGGCATTCCCTGATGCTTCGGAAGGAGCTGAGGAAACAGATGCCACAGCCATTGCCGAGGTATTGGTCTTCGTCAGGAAATAGAGTGCGCTTCCGATGGGCTCTAGTTGCAGGTCAAAAGTGATCTGACCATTATCGGATTTTACAGGAACCAAGCTACAATTTCCGGTAGTCAGATCCACTTTGACCAGACTCTTGCCACTTCCGGTTACAGTGGCCGTAACTGTGCGTGCCGTATCCGTGTTGACAAAGAAAAGCAGTTCCCCATCACGAAGGATCCGGCGCTGGTGATAGAGTTCCCCCTGAAGTGGCAGGGATTCCGTGATTTCAAAGTCGGGATCGGTGAAAGCGGCTTTGCTGGTTTCATCTTCTGTCGATTTCGCATAAGTCCACTGTTTGGGAAAGGCAGTCATCAATTCCGTAACCATTTTGCCTTCCAGACCATCTACCCTTGGAATGTTTGTGGTGAAGGAGAGAATCCTTCCTCCCTGAAGCAGGTACTCTTTCAACAATTTATAGGTTCCTTTGTCCAGATTTTCAAGCGTGGAGGGAAGAACAACGAGGCCGTAACTCCGGTTTCCAACTGCCAGTTTACCATTCTTTACCGATCCGATGGTGCGTAACACCAATTCTGATCCCAGGTCATATTCGAAGTGGTCCCTTTCCAATTGGTAAATGAATTTTTTGAAATCCTTTTGAATGGTGTCGATGGTGGGATTCTTCACAATTCTTGAAAAATAGCTCCAGGCAGTGGTATTTGGCTGAAGAACCAGCGTTTTGTTGATCTGTTCGCCTGAAGACATAGCCATGGAGATGCGACCGATGTAGTCACCCATTGGCTTGTAGTTTTCCCACCAGGGTTCGTGGTAGGAGAAACTTGGCGGATAATCGAATTTACGTACTCCCTTAATGGTAAAATAGGAGAGGTGCTGGTTTACAAAATTGACTCCCAAAACAACTTCCCAGTCGACCAATCGTTTGAAATTGGCGAAGTTAATTTCCCAGCCAGCCCCACCGTATGTTTCACTGAGTGTCCTGTTGTGACCGGCCTGATTGGCGGCACTGTGCAGTTCGCGCAAGGCTCTGGTATTCCCGAACTGCCCTCCCAATCCACCTGGGGTATAAGTGTTTCCAAGCATATCTACGGCAGGTTGCTGGTGATAAAGATAAAAGGAGGATTCATCGGAACCGTCGGTTGGAACCGGCCAGCCATGCTCCCAGTAATGGCCGGTCCAGGCAAGGTGATTTTCTTCGCAATATTTGCTGTATGGCTTGGCCCACCTGTCGATGAACATCTCCAGAATCGTGGTATAATAATCGTGGCGAATCTTCTTCCAGTCACCGATTTCGTAAACCAGCGAAGGAAGATTGATCCTGAGGTCATAGCCCCAGCGCATCAGAAATTCTCCAAAAAGATCGGGAGTCCACCTGTATGAGGTTCTGGACCCCAGTGCAGCCTCCAGATTGGGCTCATCGGTGAAGATCCCCGGAAGGGTATTTCCAAAATCTGCCTTGTTGTATTTCTCATAGCCTTTCATGGTAATCTCCAGAAATTTCTGGGTCACCCCTTTGTAGAGCAGGTCAACATAAGGGAAATTCCCCATCCAGTATCCTTTTTTGGCATAGGTCTTGGTGAAAAGATAGAATTTTCCGGTATGCCCCTGTTCCTCTTTCAGGCTGGTTGAAATATCCAGAAAGCCATTTTTTTGCTGTTTGAGCACCACCTCATAACGGGTGGTATCTGTCTTGAGGGTATCCTGTATCTGGCAACTGAGTCCGGTGCCATGTGTGTAGGAATCGGGCATTTCTGCCGGGACGTGACCTCCTGCGAATCCGCTTGGATAGCTGTTTTCATCATAGATCCAGACTTTCATTCCCAGCTCTTTCCCTTTTTGTACGGTATAATCAAAGAGATGATGCCAATCTTCGGAAATGTATTCCGTGATCAGTCCCGGTCTGGGATGAATGAAAACACCTCCCAGTCCACCCTCTTTGAACTTTTTCATGTGAAAATCGATCCCCTCTTCGGTAATTTTATCGTTCCAGTCCCACAAAGGGGCACTGCGGTATTCGGAGGGAGGGTCCTGCAGTTTGGCTTGCAAAGAGGCAAAATCATTGATTTTGCTACTCCCATTATTTTGTACCTGTTTGCATCCGGGAAGGATTAACAGAGCCAGACCCAGGATCAGTAAAAATGAGTTTGGTAAATGATGCCTTTGTCTCATGATATTAGTTGTTAGTTAGTTGTTGCATTCTATGTATGGGGAGGTTTTGGCGGAACGATAAGAACGACCTATCAATTCTAAAATTCTGCCGCAATGGGATGACTCCACGTACTTCCCTCTCAACTTTTCCACTCAGTCTTTTTAGTCCTCCAAGTCTTTCCAGTGCAATGGTTTTAAAGTCATTGCTCTTCCTGCAGGATTGTAACGGGACCCAATAGTCCTGACTTTAACAAAGATGCATCTTTTTTGTAAAAACTGTATGAAGCAAAAGTGAATCTTTGAGAAGTGCGGGGTTGGTTCTTTTGCATCCAATCTGGCCAATTGTGGTTACTGATGCCATCTGAAGGGTATTTTTCGTCTCCGATCAGTCGGTTGGGCCACAAGTTAACGACCCTGATATTCAGTGTATTTTCACCTGCCTTGACTGCTTTGGTGATGTCCACACTCCAGGGTGCCGTCCATAGGGTTCCAAGGCTGATACCGTTGAGGCTCACCTCAGCGAGGTTGTACACCTCTCCCAAGCTAAGCAGAAGAGGTGCTTGTGAAGCGAGCATCTTTTCTGAAAGGGTAAAAATTTTATGGTAGCCGACGGTTCCGGAATAGTATTTTATCCCCTCCTCTGTTCTTTGGTTCCAGGCTTCCAGCTTGTTGAAAAGAATCTCGGCTGGTCCTCCCTTTTTCGGATCAAAGTTTAGTATCCAGGATCCTTCCAGGGTCAATAGTGTTTTTTGGATTGGGAAATTTTTGACGGAAGTCGATTTTGGCTTTGTTGTGTTATTGTTCTTCGAATCGAAAAGGATAAAAAAACTTTGGTGGGATTCAAATTGAATTGGAATGGTTGTGATCTCCCCGTTTCCGGTAAAGTCATTCAACTGTCTGGTTTCCCCGGATAGTGGATTCCATAGCTCAGGTGTTCCGGACGCCACCCTGAAACGACAATTGGCAGTAATTTTTTCGCCGGAACGGTTGGAAACGAAATAGAGGTCTGATCCGTCCAGGTTACGGTGAGCATACCTCACCGGTCCATCAGAACTAAAATCTGGTTTTACTTTCAACTGTTCCAATATTTCAGCAGTCAAGTCATAGGCTGGATAGGGTCTCGTTGAATCCACTGCCGTGAAGCTGGTTCCCGTGAAAATGGTGCCCAAACCACAGGAAATGGCTTGCAAACTTCCCGGTAGGGTGTCACTTTTCCAAATCTTGCCTGCGGTCACTTCAACCTCCTGGTCACAAGCAGGGAAGTTGACAAGGCTAGGTGATTTTTTGGGAGGTATTCCGGCCACATAGGCTCCGGCACGAACCAGCGTTTCGATCTTTTTCAGCAATTCAGGCGTCATGGTTTCGATCTGTGGCAAGACCAGCAGTTGGTAACTCCCGCCATTCGGGAAGATGATTTTATGATCCTTTACCGATGCCTTTGTGAGCATCCCGGGAGCACAGCCATCGAAATTGTACCCCTTTCGATCCGGCAGGGTGTCGTTGCCTTCCAGGGCAGAGAGCGGAGGACGAAAGACGTGGGGAGCTCCCTCTGGTGTAAGATACAGGATATCAGCTACATTTTTTCCCTGTTGCAAAAGATAGGAGCATCGGGCAATGTAGGTGTGGTAAGCCTTGGCCATGGGCCACCAGGTCTGATTCCGGTCCCAGTGTACGCCATAGGGGCCCATGGTCATGCCTGGTTTCAATTTTTCATCAAGGGGTTGATGGGCAAAGGTGTGGTAGAAAAATTTGTTGATACCCGTGGCAAAGGCCCAATCGCCCTGGTCTTTGATGGCATCGGGATAAAGCTTCCATCCTTCCGATTTTTCTGCGGTAAAGGCCTCAGCCTGCACAACAGGTTTGCCTTGCACA
>CAINVV010000209.1 GCA_903854235.1 uncultured Bacteroidia bacterium
GCACAGATACGACCGTAGGAGACGGATGCCTGGACCACAAAATTACTGATGAATCCTATGATGATGATTGGAAAAATCAGGATGACCAGGTAGGAACTGAAGGCAGCAAAATCGCCCAACGACATCGAACCGTTGATGACATAGTGCCCTCCAAGGGCCAGGATCGTTAGCGAGGCCATGTTGCTCACAAAAACGACGATTGGAATCAGGGTTGCAAAAAGCTTGAGAATGGACATTCCCAGGTTTCTGGCCTGGGTGTTGGCATCCATAAATTTGTTGTATTCGAGGGCCTGTGAGTTCAAAACGCGCACCAAGGCAGCCCCGAGAATACTTTCGTTGATGACCTTGTTGAGCCAGTCAATGACCTCCCGGCTCTTTTTGAAAAGCACCTTTACTTTGCGGAAAACGATAAAAAAGGCACCGCTGATAATTGGTATGATGGCAAGTACCGACAAGGCCAGCCGCCAGTTAATGGAAATCAACAGGACGGAGGCACCGATGATGATGAAAATCGAGGAGGCAAGCGAAACCACTGCCATGGAAACAAACAACTTCACAGAATCGATGTCTGAGGTAAGGTTGGTCAGCAATTTGGAAGGATTCGCTTCCAGAATGAAAGCGTAGCTCTGACGGGAGATTTTATCGGCAAGTCGGGTTCGCAGATCACGTGCCACCCGTTCGGAGGCAAAAGTTTGAAGCAATCCCTGCAAAAAGGAGAAGATGAAAATAACGAAGGAGGCTGTGAGAAATTCCACAATGATTCTCTGGTACAAAAAGACTCCCTTCGAAAAATCATCAATGCCGTGGGAGATGATTTTCGGAATCACCAGATTGGCAGCATTGCTCAGCAGGGCAAAGCCAATCAGACCGAAGATCATCAACCGGTATGGTTTCAGAACGCCGAAAATATTCGGCTTTGTCTGTTTTTCTCCCGGATTTTGTTCTTTTATTTTTTGGGCCATCGGTACGAATCAATTAATGTATTTAGCGGACAAAGATACCATCAAACACGGTTCCGTTTTCAGAATCCCTTGGTTTGAATGATTGAAAATGCAAGAATGGGAATCTGTTCATCTTCAAAAAATCCTTATCCCGTTTGTATACGGATCAAAGTTTCAATGGTTCTGCATTCAAGGAATTTTTACTGACAAAATAATTCACCCGCTTAAAATACCTTCCCGGATGTTACAGAGCCAATGCGCCCGGATGCCACCTTTCCCAAACATCCACTGCCTCAAATCAGACCAATTGAAGCTATTTTCGAATTGTTACACAAATAAACCTTTCCAGGGAGGAGTTGTCAAACTCATTTTACGCAAATAAAAACAATTCAGGTAATCCTGCTACTTTTGTCGGGTTAATTATGGAGGAAATCAAAAAGGGAAAAGAACAAAACTGGGATCAAGAAGCAGAAAGTGGATTCAACTTCATTTTCCGTTCGTTGAAATACCGGAACTACCGGCTGTTTTTTGCCGGTCAAAGCATCTCCCTGATTGGAACCTGGATCCAGCGAATTGCGATGCCCTGGCTGGTATACGACCTGACAAAATCGGTCTTTTTACTGGGGTTGGTGGGGTTTGTGGGGCAGGTTCCCACCTTTCTGATCTCTCCTTTTGCGGGGGTCCTGACCGACAGGTGGAACCGCTACTACATTTTACTGGCAACCCAGGTACTGGCGATGCTTCAAGCCACGATCCTGACCTGGCTGGTTCTCACCCATTCGGTCGAAGTGTGGCACATCATTCTCCTCAGCGCTTTTCTTGGTTGTGTCAATGCCTTCGACATTCCTGCCCGGCAATCCTTCGTCATTCAGATGGTCGACAAAAAGGAGGATCTGGGAAATGCCATTGCCCTCAACTCCTCGATGGTCAACGGGGCACGGCTGCTGGGGCCCTCCCTGGCGGGGATTCTGATCGCGACTACCGGTGAAGGGATCTGTTTCCTGATCAATGCAATCAGTTACATTTTTGTACTCTGGTCGCTACTTCTGATGCGGGTTGCTGCGCACGAGAAGAAGGGAAATGGCAAGCCCGTCTGGAAAGAGCTCAAAGAGGGATTTTCCTACACATTTGGATTCGTTCCCATCAAATACACGATTTTTCTGCTGGCACTGGTGAGTTTGATGGGAATGCCCTATACCGTGCTGATGCCCGTTTATGCCAAAGAGATCCTTCACGGAGGGTCCCACACTTTTGGATTCCTGATGGGTGCTTCAGGTATGGGCGCCCTCACCGGTGCGCTTTATCTGGCGTCCAGAAAGAACATCACCGGACTGGACAAATTGATTCCATGGGCGGCGGTAATATTTGGAACGGGTCTCATCCTGTTCTCTTTTTCCAATATCTTTGTGCTATCGCTCGGATTGATGGTGATCGTCGGATTGGGGATGATGCTGCAAATGGCTTCCAGCAATACCTTGCTTCAGACCATCGTCGAAGATGACAAACGCGGACGTGTAATGAGTTTTTATACGATGGCCTTTATGGGCACTGCCCCTTTTGGAAGTCTCCTGGCGGGAAGCTCTGCCAAATTTATCGGCGTGCCCAATACCATTTTGGTAGGAGGGATAAGTTGTATCCTTGGAGCACTGTTTTTTAGCCGCAAACTTCCTGAAATAACAAAAGTCCTTTTACAAACCAGCATAAAAAGTAAGAAGCATGGAAATTGACAATGAATTGCGCACGATTCTGGATCCTGCAAAAACGGCGCTCCTGGTTTGGGATGTTCAGAACATGTTGGTGAATCGAATTTTCAATCCAGACCAGTTTTTGGCAAATACGAGAAATGTATTGGCCAGTGCAAAGGCGAATAAAGTACCTGTCATTTTTTCGAAAATCACCCCTCTTTCCGGACCCTTTGAATCTCCTGTCAGAAACTATTTTTTCAGGAAAAGGCAATTTCAAGTGAATCAGGTCCCAAATGGTCTCGATCTCACCATCGAGCCAACAGAAGGTGATATTGTCATGCCTAAAAATACGGCCAGCATTTTCATCGGCACCAACTTCGAAATGCTTTTGCGGAATGCAGGGATCACCACCATCCTTTTTACGGGCATCGCCACGGAATTCGGGGTGGAATCCAGCGCCAGGGATGCTTCGAACAGGGGATTTTTCCCGGTGATATTGACGGATGCAGTCTCTTCCTACGACCAGGAAGCACATTACCGTTCGCTGGCAAACATGAAAAATCTGGCCATCCTGCTTAAATCGGAAGAGATCATTTCCCTTTGGGAGTGAACTATTTTTTCGTGGCTTTTGCCTTCAGCTTCATACCCGGTTTAATTTCATCACTTGCCGAGGTGAGCAGATTATCTCCTTCCTGCAACGATCCAAATATTTCAATTTTATCGTTCTGGTTGAACCCGGTTTTGACATCCACCCACTCCGTTTGGCCATCCTTTAGCCTAATGACAAACTTCTTTTCCAGGTTGGTCACGACGGCGGAAGTTGGAACCAGAAAGGAGAGCTCCTCCCTGCCCAGTTGAAGGGTTGCATTGGCATACATCCCAGATTTGAGCACTTTACCCGGATTCTGAACGGTAAACTCCCAGGTTTCGGTCCTGTTGGAAAGACTGATGCTGCCCGATTTTCGGGAGAGTGTAGCCTGAAAAATCTTCCCCGGAAGGGCATCTACTGCAAACTTCACCACCGATGTATCCGGAATGGCGGCACTGTAAGTTTCGGGAACCGGGATCCGCAGGCGAAGGACACCGACATTTTCGATCATTAATATTGGTTTGGATCCGGAGGTGCCGGTCAGGGTGCCCCTGTCTGCGTTTCGTTGTGTGACGATGCCATCGAAAGGAGAACGAAGGATCAGGTAATCCTTCAACTGACTGCTGATATTCAATTTTGATCTGGCTGCTTCGGCAGCACTGCTGTCGGCCAACATCTGATTTTTGGCACTTTCCATCTCTGCCGCGGACATGGTCCCGGCTACCTTCGAAGCATTCATATATCTTTTGTAACGATCCTTGCTGGTAAGGTGTTTGGCATAGACTGTTTGGGCTTCCGCGGAAGCCTGGGCATAGCTGGCAATCAATTCGGGGGCATCCAGGATGACAAGGATTTCTCCCTTTTTAACCTGATCTCCAATATCCACTTTCAACTCTTTGACATACCCCTGCATCCTGGCACTGATTTCGGCTCTTTCGACTGGAATCAACTCAGCCGGGAAGGTAAGTTTTTTCAGAAGTGGAAGTTTCTTCAGGTTGATTACTGCCACCGAATCGATGGCGGAACTTTGCCCTGCCTTTTTCTTCTCTTGTTGGGTGCAATTAAAAAACGACGTGCCAAAGGCCAGGATAAAGAAGAGAATGACAATTCGACTTTGCATATAATGTTTTTTTTTGGTCATGTTAAATTTCATATTTTAATCTTCGACGGCATTCATGGCGGGAAGGATTTCATGGCTTGGTGCTTTCCGTCACTCACTGACGGTTTCATAATAGCTGCTGTTTGAATCATCCGGATCCATAGAAGGATCCTGATAAGGTTTCCTCTCCGATGCATTGGAATAGAACAGTGGCAAAAATACCAGCGTTCCTAAAGCAGAGAAAAGGAGTCCGCCAATGACCGCAATTCCCAACGGAGCCATTTGGTCTCCTCCACGACCCAATCCAATGGCCATTGGAACCATCCCTGCTATCATTGCAACGGTTGTCATCAGGATGGGACGCAGTCGGTTGGATGCACCTTTCAGGAAGGACTGTGGATCGTTCATTTTTTTGTATTTCTGTGCATTCGTGACAAACAGAATGGCATTGGATACCGCAACGCCCACTGCCATGATGACCCCCATGTAGGACTGGATATTCAGGGTCTGGCCGGTCAGAAAGATCAGCACAAAAGAGCCGGTCACGACGATGGGAACGATGGATAGCGTGACGAGTGACAATCTGAACGACTGAAAGCTGATGGCCAATAGCATAAAGATGACCACGATGGCGATGATTAGTCCGGATTGAAGTTCGCTCATCGTCTGATCCAACAGCTCTGCCTGTCCACGAATGTTGATTTTCATTCCTTTGGGCAATTCACCCAGAGAGGCGATCGCCGAATTAACGGTTTTAATGGCTGCCCCCAAATCTTTTTTGTGAATATTGGCCGTAATGGTGATGAATCGTTGCTGATTGATCCGGTCGTATTCCCCGACAGAGGTGGTTTTTTTCCAGCTGGCTACGTCCCTAAGGTAGACAGGATTCCCGGCATTCCAGGCAATGGGAACCAGTTCCAGTTCTTCGGGCGTGTTCATCTTGTACTGCGGATACTCCACCTGAACCTGATAGGCTGTCCCGGAGGTTTTATCCAGCCAGTAGTTGGGTTGGGTGAACCGGCTGGAGGAGGTTGCGACAACGGCAGATTTGCTGATTTGATCCACGGATAGACCTAATTGACCGGCTTTTAACCGATCGATTTCCATTTTCAGCGAGGGATAATAGAGGGGGGTCGCAATCTGTACATCCCGAAGAAAGTCTACCGCCAGTAATTTGGTGTTCAGCTTTTCGGCTATTACTGCCGATTGAGACAGGTTCTTGCCCAGAACAGCGATCTCCAGCGGGTTGGTGGAGCCCATGTTCAGCACCTGTTCTGTCAGATCCCCCGGTTCAAAGGAGATTTTTGCCCCAGGCATCGCTTGAGTAACCCTATTCCTGAGCTGTTCCTTAAATTCTTCGATCGGGATACCTGCTTTCTTCAGGTTTATTTTTATCACTGCCTCGTTTGGACCACTGGTCCAAAGATGGATCAGACCTACCGGGTAACTGGAAGGTTGTGTTCCCACAAATGCGGAGCTGATCTCCACCATCCCCCCTGAAATACTGTCGGCTAGTCCAAGAATTTTTTGAGTAGCTTCTTCCGTACGTTCCAATCGGGTACCCGTGGGCAATCTCAGGCGAACTTGCGCCTGTCCAGCATCTACCCTGGGGAAAATCTCAGTTCCGTTGATTCGGAACAGGAGCACGATCAGGAGCACTGCAACAGCCAACACCAAATAGGAATATCTTCCAAACCGCGGAACTGCTTCTCTTAACCACTGGAGGTAATTTGCCTTGAACCGTTCAAACCTAAGGCTGGATAAGGGTTGCTGATTCCCTTTCAGGAACCAGTTGGCGGCTACGGGAACAAATGTTTGGGATAGCAAAAAGGAGGAGATCATCGCCAACCCAACGGCCAGCGACATCGGATAGAACATGGAAGCAGGGACTCCTGACATAAAGAAAGCAGGGACAAACACCGCAAGCACAGACAACAGTATCAGCAATTTCGGCAGGGCAATTTCGAGGGAGGCATCCAGTATGGCCCGCTGTTTCTTTTTGCCCAACTCCAGGTGGTGATGAATATTTTCAATCGTCACCGTTGCCTCGTCCACCAGAATTCCGATGGCAAGGGCCAATCCGCCAAGTGTCATGATGTTGATCGTCTGACCAAAGGCATTCAGGAAGATCACCGCGGTGAGTATTGAAAGTGGGATGGTGAGTACGACGATCAGGGAACTTCTGCGGTTTCTCAAAAACAGCAAGACCACCAGGCCGGTCAGGAGGGCGCCCAGGAGTCCTTCGAAGATCAGGCTCTTCAAGGCATTGATCACATAACCCGACTGGTCGAACTCGTAGGAAACCTTGATATCCTCAGGCACTGCTGCCTGCATATCTGGCAGGGCCGCCTTGACCCTGTTGACCACCTCCCACGTTGATGCATTGGCACGCTTGGTAACCGGGATGTAAACCGAACGTTTTCCATTGATCAGGGCGTAGCTGGTCGTGACATCCGCACCCATCGATACCTCTGCCAGATCTTTCACATAAACAGAGATCCCGTCTGACTGTTTCAGCGGAATGTTCTCTAGCTCCCTGATGTTTTCTACCACCGAATTCTGGTTCGTGATCAGCGTTTCGTCTCCTACCCGGATGTTCCCGGCAGGGGAGATCACATTTGATTTTGCCAGCGCTTGAACAATTTCATCGGCAGATAATTTGTAGTCACGCAATTTATCCGGACTGACCTTGATGATGACCGTCTTTTGGTTTCCGCCAAAAGGAGGGGGAGCCGAAACTCCGGGAAGGGTCGAGAACATTGGCCTAACTTTGAACAAAGCCAGATCCTGTATTTCGCCAAGGGTCTTTGTAGAGGAGGTAAAAACCAACTGACCAACGGCCACACTTCCTGCATCGAAACGGGTGATGAAGGGAGGCACGGTGCCAGGGGGCATAAATGCTTTTGAACGGTTCACATAACCCACCACTTCCCCCATTGCCTGAGACATGTCAGATCCTTCGTTGAAAACGATTTTGATCAGGGCAGCGCCCTGGATGGATTTTGATTCCACATATTTCACTCCGGTTACATAGAGCAGATGGTATTCGTAGTAAGAGGTTACGAAACCCTCCATCTGTTCGGGAGAGAGTCCACCATAGGGCTGAGCGATGTAAATGGTTGGCAGCCCCATCTTCGGGAAGATATCAATCTTCATGTTTCGGATGGTCACGGCAGAAAAAAACAGAATGGCTACAACAGCGACCAAAACTGTTACCGGCTTTTGGAGGGCACCCTTTATGATGTTCATTTTAATTTGCCTGATTTAAAAATATATTTAAGTTCCCTTCGATGGCTGCTTTTAGGAGTAAGGCCTTCCAGGCATTGACATAAGCCGCCTTCATCTCTGCCTCTGCCCTTATCAGGGAATATTGAGCCTGTATCAGATCTGTATAATTGGCCAGTCCTGCATGGTATCTTGACAACATCGCCCGATAGGAAAAATCAGAAGACTCCAGCAAGACAGGATTTTCCCTGGCAATATTCAATGCCTGGTGAAGCGTTGTATCAGCCATTTCAAGCTGTTTCTGAAGCTGCAGGGAGACCTCTTTCAATTTCTCCTCGCCCGATTTCACCAGCAACTGCTGTTGCTGAATTTGGGGACTAATTCTTGGATACTGCAACAATGGCAAGCTCAACTGGAGGCCAATTCCATAGTTGTAACGCTGGAAATTGAACCCATCTGAAGCGTTGACGGTCCCATCGTAACGGACTCCGGAGCCCCTGGCGAAGGTAGTGCCCCATAGACCCAGGGTTGGCAGGAGGGACTTGGCAAGCATTTTGCCTTTTGCCTTGCTCAGCGAAATATTTGAATTGTAGATCGACAACAGGGGATGCCGGATTGAATCAAACCCATCTGGGAGCGACAATTCCGGTAACCTCGAAAAATAGCTGCTGTCGGAAATCTCAATAGGATGGTCTGATGCGAGGTATTGGGAGAGTGAGATGATGGCCTGTTGCCTGTTTTTCTTGCTATTTAGCAATTCGATCTTCGATCGCGACAATTCAGCCTTGAACATCGACGAATCCAAACCAGGCTTAATACCACTCATCACGAGCGATTTAATGGCAGTATAATTTGCTTCTGTCCGGGATTTGTTCTTTTCATACACGGATACCATCTCGCTGGCAACCAAAACATCCAGATAGGCATTAATGACCCGCACCTCGTGCTGAAAAACCTCATTTTGGGCATCTGCCGTTGTAGATTTTAGTCCGGCTTTAGAATAATCGACCAGCGCCTGGCGTTGACCGAAGGTAACTGGTTGCCAGTTGAGTACCAGTCCAGCACTGCTGCCTACCACCCCGCCGTAGTTGTTTCCCGTTGAGGGAGGACCACTGATTGGCATCGTTGCTCCGTTAGCAGCCATTCCGATGATGTTGTTGTAGGTGGCAAAATTGGTCTGATAAGTTGCATCCAGGGTTGGAACCAGAGATCTTTTGCTTGCATCAACACCCTTCTCTGCGGCCTCAACTTCAAAATACCTCGATTTTAACAACGGATAATTTGCAACTGCCTGTTTTAGAATAGTTTTTAGCGAGACCACAGTAGATTTTTCCTGTGCGCTGGATGGCAAAAATGAAAATAGGATCACCAAAAAAAAGAGGCCCCTGGAGACAGAATTTGTCATGTTCGAAATTTTAAAAAATTCCACATTTGGAATCTGCATTTTTCAGCATTGAAACAATTCATACGGGAGAGCTTGAAGTTGATTCAACCACTTGAATCACAACGAGACTGACATTTCCTTGCATCCCGGCAGATCAAACAAGCAGGATCATTGCGCATTTTCCCCCGGGACTTCTGCCATTGAATCAATGATACGATTTACCGCAAAATAAGTTCGCAGAATGTTCTGTTTTTTGAGCTGTGCCATTCATTCCAACACAAACGATCTCAGAAAATGGGAAAATAGTGTAACCGGGAAACGTACGATTGGCTATCCTGCAACGAGCTTCTCAGCAGGAGCGCCGATGAAAACGGTATTGGCTGGCAACGTTTCGCTCTTCATCAAGACGGAAAGTGGTTCCAAGACAGATCTGTCTTCCATCACCGAATCATAAAGGACAACGGACATTCCTCCCACGCTGCAACCTTTCCCAATATCCACGAATGACATTTTCATCACCCGGTCTTCAAAGAGATGGGTTTGCAGGGTACAATTGTCATTGACAACAGAAAAGTCGCCCATTTTCACCAGATCAAACTCGGTGATCTGTGTGGTATAGATGCAGACCCGTTTCCCGATTTTACAGCCAAGCAAACGCAGCGGATATTTGACAAATGGTGTGCCTGTCAACATATTCAGGAAAAAGAGTACCAGAAAATTCTCATACAATCCTGTCACCAGTTCACTTCGCCAGACATAATTGCTCCAGAGGGGTTTCCTGGAAGGTACGTATTTACCTATGATGGCCCATTTGAACAGTACCATTATAAAGGTTCCCAATACCCCGGCCCCAAGGTACATAAAAGGGAAAAGAAGGATCAACGCCCACAGATCCAGGTCCACCTGCAGGTAGGAGGTAATATTCGCAATCAGCGAGGCAAATGTGATGAACAGAACAGCTGGCAATATCACACGGAAAAACTCGATGCTGTATCGAAGAATGAATAGCTTTCTGGAAGGTTTGTAGGTTCTTTCCGCTGGAAATTCGCTGTTGATGTCTCTTCTTGGCAGGTAAACTGCGGGCGATCCGAACCAGGATGTTCCATCTTTTACGGGGAGATCCTTTTCGTTCAGTTTGGAAAGAACTCCCACCAGAATATCATCCCCCAGCCTGGTATCCGGGCTTATGACGGCACTGTTGCCTATGAAAGTCCTGTTTCCGATGTGCGTTTTGGCAATCTGGATGTATCCATTGCGAACGATGCAGGCTCCGATGGAGACGGAATCAGCGAGGAAACATTCATCCCCGGTTACCAACAGGTCGGGGGAGATGAATTCAACGGTCGAGATCTCCACCCTTTTCCCCATTTTAACCCCCAGCATCCGGAACCAGATCTGCAGGTAAAGCGTTGTATATAGGGTTCCAAGTACCTGAAGACTCAGTTTCATCAGTTGGTCGAAAAACCATTTTTTGTGGTAAAAATGGCTGTTTACCTTGTATATGCCCTCTTTGATGTTTCCAAGCAGGATCCATTTCAGGATGACTATTATCAGGGCCAGTATCAGTACAAACAGGATCCCTACTATGAAGATGAGTGGCAACAATTCCAGCCAGGTCTCAGAGTGATAATCAAAATGGGCAATCACCATCATTCCGGGGAAATAGGCAATCATTGTAATCAGTGGAATCAGGAAAACCGATACCAGGTAGGAAAGTGAATTGACTGTTGACCAAAGACTGGTCCTTTCCTGTTCATGGTTCATCCCCAGTTTTCTGGCAGGTGATCCTCCCCAGTTCTCGTTTTCTGGAAGGGTGGTTCCTTCGGGCAGTAGAGAAAGATCTTCCAGGGAGGAGTTCCGTTCCATCCGGGTATTTTGCGAAATACAGCAACGGGTTCCGACAAAACAATCATCCCCAAGGTCGATCGTTCCAATGTGGATGTATCCGTCTGAAATATTGAATCCCTTGATGTGCGAATCGGTGCAGATACTCACGTGGTCACCCAATTTAAAAAGATCAAATGCGGAAATGGAAGAGGTATTGATGTAACAATCCTTTCCGATTTTAGCTCCGAGCAGTCGGAGGAATACATTCATTACCGGGGTCCCCGTGAAATAGGAGATGGGCGAGATGTTTACCAACTTGTCTGCCAGCCAGAAGCGAAAGTAATAGCTTCCCCACAATTTGTATTTTCCCGGTCGTATTTTCCCTATGGCCATCCACTTGAAGGCGATTGCTAAAAAAGTAATGGCTGGGAGAAGCGTAAAGTAACTGATAAGCATCATCAGCAGTGAATCCAGGATAGTGTAATCGGCTTGAAAAAAATAGGAGTAGACAAAGAAGGGACCCAACCACTCGATTCCGAAGATCAGGGCAATGAACAACATCGAAATGCCTTGAAAAAAAGAACAGGTATAATAGGCAAACGCAGAAGGAGTATAGATATCGCGTTCCAGAATGTTACTTTTTCCCGTGATTGGACGTTTCTTCTCCAACTCCCTGGCCAGATCCGACAACACCGGATATTTGTAAAAATCGGCAACAGACAGTTGCTCAAACATCCTGTTTTCTCGCATCTCTGAGGCAATCAAGGCCGCCAGCAGGGAGTGCCCCCCCAGTTCATCGAAAAAATTGTCGTCCATCGAGATATCTGTCCGATGGATATTGGTTCCTATTATTCTGACCATCTCCAACTCCAGTGCTGTAACTGGGGGTAGAATCACTCTTTGAGCGATGTGGGACAACGGCATTCTGGGAGTGGGCAGCTGGTTCCTGTCGACCTTCTGACTGGCAGTCATAGGTAGAGCATCGAGCACATCTAAGGTAGAAGGCACCATGTAATAGGGCAAACTGGATCGCAGCAAATTAGTTATCTGCATCCTGTCGATTTGTTCTCCTGCCACCTCCACCACAAATGCGGCCAGTTGCTGAGTTTCTGAATGAAGGGCGACCACGGCTGCCTGAACACCCTTGCATTGCAATACAAGTTCTTCTATCTCTGCAAGTTCAACCCTAAATCCCCGAATTTTAACCTGGGCATCTTTTCTTCCCGCATAGATGATATCTCCATTGGCAGCCCATCTGGCCATGTCGCCTGTTCTGTAATAACGTTCCGGAATGCCACTGATTTTTGAGGTTTCTATAAATTTCTGTAGGGTGAGTGCCTCGTTGTGAAGATAATCCCTTGCGATGCTCTCCCCTCCGATCAGAATTTCACCCTCTTCACCCTCCTCCACAGGTTCCAGATTATCTTTGACGATTCTCACCTCACATCCCGGCAAGGCCTTCCCGATGGTGACTTCATCTGCTGCATTCAGGATTGAATAGGTGGCAATTACCGTAGCTTCGGTCGGACCGTAGGTGTTGTAGACCAGCCTGTCAGGTTTGCACCATCTCCTTGCCAGGTCGGTGGAACACACCTCTCCCCCAAAGATCAAAATTTTCAAGCCAGCAATATCCTCCCTTACCATCGACAGAAGCGTAGGGGCACAGGAAAGGAAAGTGATGTTCAACTTGTTCAGGATGGCAGAAAACTGATCACCGGATCGCATGATCTCAAAAGTCCCTATGACGATCGTAGCACCGGTGGCCAGCGGCACCCATATCTCCTCTACAGAGGCATCAAAAGAGACGGAGAATCCCTGCAAGCACCGGAAAGTGGCATCTATCGGATAAATTTCAAGTGCTCCCCGTAGGTAATTAACCACATTTTTGTGTTCCAGCATCACTCCTTTGGGCTTGCCTGTGGTTCCTGAAGTGTAGATGATGTAGCATAAATCGGATGGGGTCCTGCCTTCTACGACAGGCCTATCAGGTGAAAAAGCCAAAAGCTGATCCAATTGGCGGTCCAGGTTAAACAAAGATCTGCACTTCAAACCTTTTCCAATCCTTTCAAGAATTTCACCGGAGGTGATTAACATCTTTGCTCCAGAATCCTCCAGAATGAAATTCAACCGGTCGGCCGGAATCTCAGGATCGAGCGGAATGTAGGCAGCCCCGGCCTTCAATATACCCAACATAACGACGACCACCTCTGCGCAGCGAGGCAACAACAGGACGACTTTATCTTCGCGACCTATGCCATGTTGAATGAGAAACCTGGCCAATCGGTTGGAGGTCGCCTCTGCCTCCGAATAGCTGATTTTCCTCTCTCCCTTTTCCAATGCGATGGCATCCGGATATAGGTCTGATGACTGCTCGAAATATTGCTCCAAAAACATAACTGATTTTTTTGTTTTGGTAGTTAAAGTAACCCAATTGAGATGACCGTCTTCCTTTCAACCAGATTACTTTCACTACCCTATGACAAGGTTTTACCTGTCGAATGCATAATTGATCCCGGCAGAAAACAGGAAGAGCGTTTGGCTCTTGATGTAAACCGGTACATTTCTAGGTATGGAAAGAGCAAATTCAGTGGTTATTGACAATTTATTTATTTCATAGGTAAAAGGAAAGCCAAGTTCCAAAGAATTCACCTGGTATCCACTGGCAGAAGTAAATATTTCTCCCAGGGTGGCCAATGGGTTCAGAATTGCCAGCTGCTTCACAGATGCTTTCTTCACGACGGTCGTCCCTTTGGCAAGCAGTTGCTGGATGGTCAGATTGTCCCCATAGGTAACCCGCAAAGGAGTCAGGAATTGCATAAGATTTTTGGGAACCAACGTGGACCAGGAAAGATTTCCGTAGTTCACCCCAAAGGAAGGATTCAGGATCAAAGTATTTCCCTCCGCCAGGAAATTGGTGGCCCTGGCTTCAAATCCAAAGGAAAATTTAAGATTTAATGCTTTCTGGGTACCAAAAAGGTAGTCGGTGGTGACAGATGGCTTGAACCACTTGAATGAGCCGGAAAAATCCAGCTCCGCCTGGTCAGAGAACATCGATTTAGCCGTCGCAGCACCCGAGGAGATGAAAAAGTGACTGTAGGATGGGTTGATTGACAAGGCACTTTTAAAAAAATTCAGGTTCCATCCCCCTGTAAGGTCCACTTCCGAGGATGGCTTTGTGGTGGTGGTGGAATTGCTGTTCCCAATTAACTGGCCAGATATTCCGAGTATTAATCCTTTACTTCCATAATAATTAAAATCTGCGGAGGTAATCGGCTGAGCAGAAACACTGTTATAAATTCCATAGATTCCCGAGTTGGAGTCGTAGTTGATACCCAATTCCAGGGAAGATGGATCTATTGAAGTTGATCCTGACTGCGAAGTTTGCGCATAGGCAGAAAATCCGAGGAGGCAAATAAAAATGGAAAGTACTATTGGCTTCATCTTTATGCACTGTCAATTGGTAAATAATTGATGCTAAAATAGCAAATCTCATGCCAAATTTCACGACTAAAACAGATTTGCAAAATCACTTCAGGTGCATATTCAGCCTTGCCTCCAACTCCTCCTTGCGGATCGGTTTGGAGAGGTAATCATTGCAGCCCGCTTCCAAGGCTCTCTCCCGGTCTCCTGTCAGTGAATAGGCGGTCTGGGCGATGATGATCACCTGGTTGTTAAATTCTCGGATTTGTCTGGTTGCTTCCAAACCATCCATGATCGGCATTTTGATGTCCATCAGGATCAATGCAATATCCGGATTTTTTCTGGCGATGTCTACTGCCTCCACACCCGATCTGGCCTTCAGTAAATTACTTGTGAAGGCTCCTATGACAATTTCAATGAAGTTCATGGAAATGTCATCATCTTCCACTATCAGGATTTTTAGTCCCTCAGTAGGATTGGATTGGGTAGACCTGATATGGTCAGATTGGATTTGCCCTTCCTCGAACAGCATCTTTTTGGAAGGTAGGGTAAAATAGAATGTGGAGCCTTTCCCTGCTTCACTCTCCACCCAAATCCTTCCACCCAGAATTTCCGTATATGCCTTGGAAATGGACAATCCCAAGCCGGCACCCTCATAGGGACGGCTCAGCGATTCGCTTGCCTGTCTGAATCTGTCAAAGATGATTTCGTGGTATTCCTTAGCGATCCCAACCCCGGTATCCCTGACAAAGAACAGGAAATGATCCTCCTTCCATTCACATCCGAACTCGACACTTCCCTCTTTGGTGAACTTGATGGCATTCTTGACCAGATTGATTACAATGGCATCCAACTTTTGAGCATCGGTTTTTAATAGGCATTCGTTGTAGTGAAAATCATTGATCAGTCTAAATTGTAGCCCTTTCTGTTCTGCCTCTTTGACAAAAAAATCAAAAATGTGCTCAAACTTATATTTGATGTCGTAGGAGGCGAGAAAAACATTGATCTCACCTGATTCGATTCTGGAAATATCGATGAGGTTGTTCATCAGATTCAGCATTCGTGCACCACTTTCTTCTATGACCTGAATGTAAAATTTCTGATCATTCCCAGACAGATTGGGTTCTTTCAACAGTTCTGTAAATCCAAGAATGCCATTCATTGGAGTACGAATTTCGTGGCTCATATTGGCCAGAAAGGAGGTTTTTAACCTGTCACTCTCCTCAGCCTTTTCTTTGGCAGA